>NZ_LZJG01000022.1:0-26307 GCF_001667785.1 Mycobacterium sp. E3247
GCGCCGGCGAAGCGCGCAGGCCCTGCGCAACTGGGTGTCTCGCGAACAGCGCGCCCTGGCCCAGGTCCGCAGCCGGCCGGTGCTCGCCGAACCGTTGAGCGCACTGACGGCGCGCGCCGACGAGATCCACCGCGCCCGCTCGGCGATCCGCCGCGACATCACCCGCCTGGCCGCCGCCGAGACGGAGCGCGTCGGTCACCTCAGCGCGCGGCTGGCGACGCTGGGCCCGGCGGCGACACTGGCCCGCGGCTATGCCGTGGTGCAGGCGGTGCCGGCCTCCGGGCCGCCGGTGGTGCTGCGGTCGACGGCCGATGCCCCGGCGGGCAGCCGGCTGCGGGTCCGGGTTGCCGACGGCGCGGTCGCCGCCGTGAGCGAGGGGCCGACCGATGGCCGATAAAGTGCCCGACAAAGGAGACCAGTCAATTACGCCCATTAGTAGCCTGGGCTACGAAGCGTGCCGTGACGAGCTGATAGAGGTCGTCCGTCAGCTGGAGCAGGGCGGCCTGGATCTAGATGCGTCGCTGACGCTATGGGAAAGGGGCGAGGAACTCGCAAGACGCTGTGAGGAGCACTTAGCTGGCGCCCGCAAGCGGATCGAGGATGCGCTCGCGGCCGGCCAGCCGGACGACGCCTGATTTGGCCATTCAACGAAAGTTTGAGCCGTGACTTTTTTTCAAATTGGAACACGTTTCAGTTATGCTGCGGCCCATGGCTGATGCATCACTGACCACCGAACTCGGCCCCGTCCTGGTCACCGGCGGCTCCGGGTTCGTCGGCGCCAACCTGGTCACCACACTGCTGGACCGCGGGTATCGGGTGCGGTCGTTCGACCGTGCGCCGTCACCGCTCGCACCGCACCCGCAGCTGGAGGTGCTCGAGGGGGACATCACCGACACGGCGGTGTGCGCGCAAGCGGTGGACGGCATCGACACGGTCTTCCACACCGCGGCGATCATCGACCTGATGGGCGGCGCGTCGGTGACCGACGCGTACCGGCAGCGCAGCTTCGCGGTCAACGTCGGCGGCACCGAAAACCTCGTGCACGCCGGGCAGGCGGCCGGGGTGAAGCGATTCGTCTACACCTCGTCCAACAGCGTCGTGATGGGCGGCCAGAACATTCCCGGCGGGGACGAGACCCTGCCCTACACCGACCGGTTCAACGACCTGTACACCGAGACGAAGGTCGTCGCCGAGCGATTCGTGCTGTCGCAGAACGGTGTTGGCGGGATGCTGACGTGTGCGATCCGGCCCAGCGGCATCTGGGGCCGCGGGGACCAGACGATGTTCCGCCGGTTGTTCGATAGCGTGATCGCAGGCCACGTCAAGGTGCTGATCGGCCGCAAGTCGGCGCGCCTGGACAACTCCTACGTGCACAACCTGATTCACGGCTTCATCCTGGCCGCCGAGCACCTCGTCCCCGGGGGCACCGCTCCCGGCCAGGCGTACTTCATCAACGATGACGAACCCATCAACATGTTCGAGTTCGCGCGGCCGGTGGTCGAGGCCTGCGGGGTGAGCTGGCCCCGGGTCCGGGTCAACGGCCCGATGGTCCGCGCGGCGATGACCGGCTGGCAGCGGCTGCATTTCCGATTCGGCATACCCGCTCCGCTGCTCGAGCCGCTGGCCGTCGAGCGGCTGTATCTGGACAACTACTTCTCGATCGCCAAGGCGCGCCGCGACCTCGGCTATGAGCCGCTGTTCACCACCGAGCAGGCGATGTCGCAATGCCTGCCGTACTACGTCGACATGTTCCGGCGCATGAAGGACGAAGCGCAACAAGGCAATACCGCCGCCAAGCCGACGGTCTGACCCGCCCTTACCGAAAGCCCACCATCTCACTGCCCCACGCGGCGCGGATGCGTGCGTCGACATCGCACGCGACGGTGTCACGCTTGTCGATGATCAGGCACGCGCGATCGGCCGCGCGGTAGGGCGTCCAGTCCGGCTCGCCGTCCGGACCCGCGGGCTCTGACCGTGCGGCGAAGTTTACCCACCTCGTCCGCATTCTCTTGGACACCGCCTTGGCGGTCGCGGCACCGCCGAGCTTCAGTGTGGGGTCCTTCGGACCGCCGAGATTGCCCCAGACATAAGGCAACTCGGTCGCGTGAGCGGCGTTGACCAACAGCAGCTTCAGCAGCGGGGTCGCGTAGTCGAAACGGTACAGATACACCGGGGCGACGCGGGAGTGCCCCTCGGCCAGCCACACCGACGGCATCCGGAACCCGACGTCGGTCGCGATGCTCAAACTCCTTGCCCTGCGCCGCAATCGCGAATAGGCCGACCCGATCTGCTCCTCGGTGGGCAGTTGCAGGTCGGGTTGTTCGGCGGCGATCTGATCGAACATCGACGTGATCGCGCGGGGGGTGATCGGCATCAGCCGTGAGCGCATCAACCGAAACAGCGCCGCCTCGTGCCGGTTGGTGCCGATGATCAACGGGACGGGAAGCGAGCGGCCCTCCTGCACTCGCTTGACCGGGTAGTCGTCCAGCAGCTCGCCGTCGATGATCGGGACGAACGCCAGAATCCCCGGATTACGCACGGGCACTTCGTCGAAGACCTCTTGGGAGGCGGCCAGCAGCACCGCGGTGGGCACGGTCGGCAACCGGTCCGCATCGACGTCGAGCCGCTCGAGGACCGTCTCGGCCACCCGCTCCGCCCTGCGCCGGTCGTACACCGACGTGGCCGGCGAGCTCTGGGCGATCGCGCGGGCGAACAGGCCCTCGGCTGCCGGGCAGGCCAGGAGGGTCGTCACGATCCCCGCACCGGCGGATTCGCCGAACAGCGTGACGTTGCGGGGATCCCCGCCGAACGCGGCGACGTTGTCGCGCACCCACGTCAGCGCCGCGAGCACGTCGCGCAGTCCGACGTTGGAATCGAACCGCCGCCGCGAGGTGGTGAATGACGACAGGTCCATGAAACCGAGCGCTCCGACGCGGTAATTGACCGTCACCACGACGACGTCGCCGCCGCTGACCAACCGGCGACCGTCGTACAACGCCTGGCTGCCCGAGCCCAGGACGTAAGCCCCGCCGTGCAGCCAGACCATCACCGGCTTGCGGTCACCCGGCTGGGTGCCGGACGACGCCCAGACGTTCAGCCGGAGGCAGTCCTCGCCCTGCGGCGCGCCCAGGTCGAGCGGCATGTTGGGAAAGACGGGTTGCGGGCAGGCCGGCCCGTAGCGGGTGGCGTCGGCGACCTGGGTCCACCGCTGGGGCGGCTGCGGCGCCCGGAACCGCAGGTCGCCGACGGGCGGCGCGGCGTAGCGGATGCCCTTCCAGGCTCGGGCGTGGCCGAGGTCCGCGCCCCGGACCGGGCCGTAGCCGGTGTCGACGACGAGAGTGTCACTCGGCATGCGGTGCCTAGGTGAGCCTCTGGGTGAGGAACTCGATCACCCGCTTGCGGGCCTCGTAAGCCGGCTGTCCGTCGACTTCGCGAACCTCGTCGGTCAGCACCGAATGCGCCATCTTGCCGAAACCGCCCACGTTGCCCGGGCTCGAATCGATCTCGATCACCTCGAACGCGTCGCCCAGTCGCTGTTTGAGCACCGCAAAGCGTTCGCGGGGGACGGCGCTGTCCTCGCTGAACCGCAGGCCCATCGCGCACAGGCCGTCGTTCGCTGCGCGCTCGGCCACGGTGGCCAGTTCGGCTTCGCTCAGTCCCGGATCCTGGCGGCGCGCGCGACCCAGCGGCAGCGGTACGGACGGCTGGGAGAGCACCGGGGCCAGGACGGCGTCGTCGACCGCCGCGGCCAGCGCGAAGCCGCCCGTGAAGCATTGGCCGATCACGCCGACCCCCTTGCCCGGCGTCGACGCGTTCAGGTCATGCGCCAGCGCCCGCAGGAACAACGACACGGGCCGCTGCTTGTTCGTCGCGAACGCCGCGAATTCCTTTGCCACGCACGCCCGGCTGATGCTCGCGGCGATATAACCGACCGTCTTGGCCCTGCCCGGCTCGCCGAACAGCGACGGCATGGCGACGGTGAAGCCGTTGTCCACCAGATGATTGCCCAGGGCCAGCACGCCGGGATGGATTCCGGGGATCTCGGGGATCAGGACCACGCCCGGCCCGCTGCCCTTGCGGTAGACGTCATGGGTGTAGCCGCCGCCGGTGAACGGCGCCACCGACCATCCGGACAGATCCGCTTGGGGTGCAGTCACACTCGGCCCTTCCTCAGCGCGGGGGGAGCGGCGGTTGGGATTGCGTCGCCGAAGCCAGCGTACGGAACTGATCGGTGTTTCCGGCACCCGTAATCGCGATTTGGGTGGCGCCGGACGGGCCGGTGAGCCGGGTGGTCCACACCGGCTCCGCGTCCGCCCCGCTCTGGCCGGCGCCGTTGTAGACCACCCAGTTCGTCCCCGCGACGTCGACCGTTCCGGCCGGATACGCCGAGGAATGGATCGAACCCACCAGCTTGTCCTCGTCGGCGTTGCTCTGGGTGAGGCTCAGATACATTCCGGTCGGGCTGATGTAGCCGACGATCGAGGTGGGCGCGTTCACCCGCTGACCGGTCGCCGGGTCGGTGCGGCCGCCCTGGATGCCGCCGCGGCTGCCCGAGTTGGCCTGCCAGCCGGCGGGCAGCTTGGGCAGCCGGACGGGGAAGCCGAGGGTCGCGGCATCGGCCCGCAGAGCTGTTGCCGCGTCGTAGGACGGCACCACACCCTGGTGGTTGCCGGGCTGAAACGAGCACATGCCCACCAGGCCCGCCAGCAGCATGCAGCCGAGCACCAACGGCATCAGCGACCAGAACATGTCGCGGCCGTCCTGCAACAACCGCGGTTTGGCGGGCCGTGGAACGGGCCCCGGCACGGCCCCGGCCACCAAGGCCGGCTCGCCCGTGACGGGGGCGTCCGAGCTGGCGTTCAGCGGCGACTCTTCGGTCATCCCCCGAGTATCCCAGTTCCAGCAGACCGATCCGCTTCTGGGACAATCACCAACCATGACAGTTGAGGGCGACGGCCCATCCGGACGGCCACGTGGTGAAGCCCCGGACCGCAACCTGGCCCTGGAACTGGTCCGGGTGACCGAGGCCGGTGCCATGGCCGCCGGCCGCTGGGTGGGCCGCGGCGACAAGGAGGGCGGCGACGGCGCGGCCGTCGACGCGATGCGCGAGCTGGTGAACACGGTGTCGATGCGCGGCGTCGTGGTGATCGGCGAGGGCGAGAAGGACAACGCGCCGATGCTCTACAACGGCGAGGACGTCGGCAACGGCGACGGCCCGGAGTGCGACTTCGCCGTGGACCCGATCGACGGCACCACGCTGATGAGCAAGGGCATGCCCAACGCGATCTCGGTGCTGGCGGTGGCCGAGCGCGGCGCGATGTTCGACCCTTCGGCCGTGTTCTACATGAACAAGATCGCCGTCGGGCCCGAGGCGGCCCATGTGCTGGACATCACCCAGCCGATCTCCGAGAACGTGCGCGCGGTCGCCAAGGCGAAGAACCTGTCCGTGCGGGACATGACCGTGTGCATCCTGGACCGCCCCCGGCACGCCCAGCTGATCGAGGACGTCCGGGCGACCGGGGCGCGCATCCGGCTGATCACCGACGGCGACGTCGCCGGGGCGATCTCGGCCTGCCGGTACCTCTCCGGCACCGACATGCTGGCCGGGATCGGTGGCACGCCGGAGGGCATCATCGCCGCCGCCGCCATCCGCTGCATGGGCGGCGCGATCCAGGCGCAGCTGGCGCCGAAGGACGACGAGGAGCGCCAGAAGGCGATCGACGCCGGCCACGACGTCGACCGGGTGCTGACCACCGAGGACCTGGTGTCCGGAGAGAATGTCTTCTTCTGCGCCACCGGGGTCACCAACGGCGACCTGCTCAAGGGCGTGCAGTACTACCCCGGCGGCTGCACGACGCAGTCGATCGTGATGCGGTCGAAGTCGGGCACCGTGCGCATGATCGAGGCCTACCACCGGCTCTCGAAACTCAACGAGTACTCCGCCATCGACTTCACCGGGGACAGCACCGCCGCCTATCCCCTGCCCTAGACCGAGAATCACGCCTGAAACGACAAGGACAGTTACCTATGGCCTTTGATGCCACCGATACCGAATACCGCATCGAACACGACACCATGGGCGAGGTCCGGGTGCCCGCAAAGGCGTTGTGGCGCGCGCAAACCCAGCGCGCGGTGGAGAACTTCCCGATCTCGGGCCGCGGTTTGGAGCGCACCCAGATCCGCGCGCTGGGTCTGCTCAAGGGGGCCTGCGCACAAGTCAACAAGGACCTCGGATTGCTGGCGCCGGAGAAGGCGGACGCGATCATCGCCGCAGCCGCCGAGATCGCCGACGGCTTGCACGACGACCAATTCCCCATCGACGTCTTCCAGACCGGTTCGGGCACCAGCTCGAACATGAACACCAACGAGGTGATCGCGAGCATCGCGGCCAAAAACGGTGTCACGGTGCACCCCAACGACGACGTCAACATGTCGCAGTCGTCCAACGACACCTTCCCGACCGCCACGCACATCGCGGCCACCGAGGCCGCGGTGCGCCACCTGATCCCGGCGCTGGAGGTGCTGCACGACGCGCTCGCCGGCAAGGCCCGCGAGTGGCACACAGTGGTCAAGTCGGGCCGCACGCACCTGATGGACGCCGTTCCGGTGACCCTGGGCCAGGAGTTCAGCGGCTACGCCCGCCAGATCGAGGCGGGGATCGAGCGGGTGCGCGCCACCCTGCCGCGGCTGGGCGAGCTGGCGATCGGCGGCACCGCGGTCGGCACCGGCCTCAACGCCCCCGACGGCTTCGGCACCAAGGTGGTCGAGACGTTGATCGCCTCCACCGGTCTTGGCGAATTGCGCACCGCCGCCAACTCGTTCGAGGCGCAGGCCGCGCGCGACGGCCTGGTCGAGGCCTCCGGCGCGCTGCGCACCATCGCCGTGTCGCTGACCAAGATCGCCAACGACATCCGCTGGATGGGATCCGGCCCGCTGACCGGGCTGGCCGAGATCCAGCTGCCGGACCTGCAGCCGGGCAGCTCGATCATGCCGGGTAAGGTGAATCCTGTTCTGCCGGAAGCGGTTACGCAGGTGGCCGCGCAGGTGATCGGCAACGACGCGGCGGTCGCCGTCGGTGGTTTGAGTGGCGCATTCGAGCTCAACGTCTACATCCCGATGATGGCCCGCAACGTCCTCGAGTCGTTCAAGCTGCTGACCAACGTGTCGCGGTTGTTCGCCGAGCGATGCATCATCGGGCTGCGGGCCAACGTCGATCACCTGCGCGAGCTGGCCGAGTCGTCGCCGTCGATCGTGACGCCGCTGAACTCGGCGATCGGCTACGAGGAGGCGGCCGCGGTGGCCAAGCAGGCCCTCAAGGAACGCAAGACGATTCGCCAGACCGTGATCGACCGCGGCCTGATCGGCGACAAGCTGTCCGAGGAAGAGCTGGACCGCCGCCTGGACGTCTTGGCGATGGCCAAGGTCAAGCCGGAAGCCTAGGCGGGGTGGTGCAGCGATGACGGCTCCGCCCGGCGGCCCCTACGATCAGGGCCCCTACGGCCAGGGTCCCTACGGCAACCCGTATGGGCAGCAACCGTATTGGGGAGGCCAGCCGCAGGGCGGCCCGCAACCGTACCCGCCGACCGGCCCCTACCCGTATCCACCGCCGGGGTATCCGCATGCCGGGCAGCAGTTCCCGCCCGGGCCCTATCCACCCGGGCCGCCACCGGGCGGCCCCGGCTCGAAGCTGCCGTGGCTGATCATCGGTGGTCTGGTCGTCCTGGCCGTGATCGCGCTGGTGGCCACCCTGATCGTGATGCGGGGCGGCAGCCACGGCAAGTCCCCGACCGCCGCGCCCTCGACGTCCAGCACCACCGCCAGCCAGCCGAGGGGTCAGCAGACCGCCACCGATTGCACCCCTAACGTGTCCGGCGGCGAGATGCCCAGGACGGACTCGATCACCGCAGGCAAGCTGTCGTTCCCGGCCTCTGCCGTGCCCCCCAACTGGACGGTGTTCTCCGACGACCAGGACCCGAACCTCATCGGAGCGGTCGGCGTCGCCCAGGATGTGCCGGGCGCCAATCAGTGGATGATGACGGCCGAGGTGGGCGTGACGAACTTCGCGGCCAGCATGGACGTCACCGCCCAGGCGTCGAAGTTGCTGCAGTGCATCGCCAACGGGCCGGGCTATGCGAACGCGTCGCCGACGCTGGGCCCGACGAAGACCTCGTCGATCACCGTCGACGGAACCAAGGCCGCCCGCGCGGACGCCGACGTCACGATCGCCGACCCCAGCCGCAACGTCAAGGGCGACTCCGTCACCGTCATCGCCGTCGACACCAAGCCGGCCACCGTCTTCATCGGCAGCACGCCCATCGGTGACACCGCGTCGGCGGACATCATCGGGCGGATCATCGCCGCGCTCAAGGTCAACAAGTCCTGAGCCGGCTCCCGGCGGCCAGTCCAAGCTAGCCGGCCGGCGCCGAGACGTGGGTGGCTTCGGACCGTCCCCGCAGGACGGTGGAATAGCACTCCGCCCAATGCCTTCCCTCGGCTTCGCCGGCCCGCTCGATGGCCGCCGCCGCGCACAGGATGCGCCGGTCGGCGGTCTTGGCGAGATCGGCCAGCCGGGCGGCCTCGTTGACCGCGTCGCCGATCACCGTGTACTCATAGCGGTTCTCGGCGCCGATGTTGCCGGCGAAGACGGGGCCGGCCGAGACGCCGATGCCGAAATCGACCGGCAGCCGGCGCAGCTGGGCGCCCAAGGCGCGGGCGGTGGCCAAGGCCGCCGACGCCGGCTCGCCGGCCGGTAGCGGCACCCCGAAGACGGCCAGCGCGGCGTCCCCGGCGAATTTGTTGACCAGCCCCCGGTTTTCGTCGACGGTGCCGACGACGATGCGGAAGAAGTCGTTGAGAACCTCGGCGACCTCCTGCGGGGGACGGCTTTCCGCCAGCTGCGTCGAACCCACCAGGTCGATGTAGAGGACCGCCGCCTCGACCACGTCTCCCGACAGTGTTGCGCCCTCCTCGAGGGCGCGCTGGGCGACGTCGGTCCCGACGTGGCGCCCGAACAGGTCGCGCAACCGCTCCCGCTCGGCCAGCCCGGCCACCATCCGGTTGAATCCCGTTTGCAGACGCCCGATCTGGGACCGTTCATATGCCCCGACGTAGGTTCCTATGCGGCCGCGCTCGACCTCCGCCATGGCGTCGACGACCTCCCCCAGCGGGTCGGAGATGGATCGCGCCGTCAAGATCATGGTCGGCAGCCCGAGCACCAGCGCGGCCAGCGCGACCACCAGGATCGGGACATCCAGCGACGCGGACTTCTCGATCAGCCATCCGTAGGAGCGAAGCACGACCAGCGTCGCGATCACCCCGATGGGGAAGGCGCTGGACAAGAACCACAGCAGGACCAGACGCGCGTACACCCCGGGCACGGCCAACCGTGGCTCACAGCCCAGGGTGGCGGCGCGCATGATGGGGCGCAGGACGCGCTGCGCCAGCAGCATCGCGGTACCGGCGGCGGCCGGCCCGCCCAGCAGCGCGCCGAGCGCAATGGGCAGCAGCAGCTGGGCCCCGCCACCGAGATTGAGCAGCATGAAGATGCCACCGCTGGCGGCCCATGCCCCGAACAGGATGGCCGACTGGCGCCCGGGCAGCTTCAGCGCGATTTCCCGCTGCTGCTGGTCGGGTTCGGCCCCGGACGCGTACCAACGCAGCGTCGGGGTGATGCTCAGGACGCCGGCGGACGCGACGGCGGCGATGCCCAGCAGAACGAGCGCCACCACCGCCGCCGGATTGGTTTGGGCGAAGTCGACGTTGGCCGCGACGGAGGTGTGGCCGCGCAGCGGGATCAGGATAGCGGCCGCCTCGACGACGGCCAGCACGTACGAGCACGCGAGGTCGGCCCCGTATTCGATCGCCAACCGGCGGGCGGACTTTCGCTGCCCCACCGGCGCTTGCGGGCGCCACTTCCCCAGCCGAGTGGCCACGCGTGCCCGCAAGCCCGTGCTAGGCACCGTTGTTCGGCCCGCCGGAGTTCTGGCCCGGGATGTCGGTGATCGGGAAGTTGGGCATCGGCTTGGGCGACGACGTGTTGGGCAGCGTCGGGATGTCGCCGGGCGGGATGTCGTGGAGTTCGTTCGCGGGTGGCCCGTTCTCGCGGCTGCCGTAGCTGCTGCCCGGCGCCCGGGGGCCCAGGAGTTCGCTGACCGTCACCATCCGGTAGCCGTTGGCCTTGAGCACCGGGATGAACTGGTAGATCAGGTCGACGGTGCTCGAGTAGGTGTCATGGAACAGCACCACCGAACCCGGCTTGGTGTAGGTCATCAGCATGTACCGCGTCGCCGCCGTGTTCGAGTCGTTCGCCCAGTCGAAAGGGATGACGTCCCAGAGGATTTCGGCGAGCCCGAACTTGGCGGCGGTCTGCCGGACCGCGTCGGTGGACAGTCCGCCGGCAGGCCGGTAGATGGAAGGCGTCCGCCCGGTGGCGGCGGTGATCGCGTCGTTGGCCTTGGCGAACTGGGGCGCGATGTCCTCCGGTGGGATCGTCGCCATGTTGGGGTGCTCCCAGGTGTGGCTGCCGATCTCCATCCCCGCGTCGGCCACCTGCTTGGCCCCCGCGGGGTTGGCCGCCACCTTGTTGCCGATCTCGAAGAACGTCGCCTTGGCGTCGTTGTCCTTCAGGATCTGCAGCAACCGGGCATCGAATGGGCTGGGCCCGTCGTCGAAGGTCAGCGCCACACACTTGACCACCGCGCAGCTGAGGTTGTCGGCGCGCGTCACGTGACCGGTCAGTCCGCCGATCACCAGCACGGCGACGGCCGCGACGACACCGACCACCGTGCGCCAATAGCGCCAGGCCTGGTTGTCGGGTCTTTTCGGCACGGTAAGAGCCTACCCACCGCGAGACTGCAGCTAGCGACGTGTTTCGCGAGTGGAGGCGTCGCGGAATACAGTTTCGCGGCCCACGAGGCGCGTCACTGCGGTCCGGCGATCTCCTCGAGCATCTCGGTCACCAGCGCCGCAATCGGTGACCGCTCGCTGCGCAACAGGGTGATGTGGGCGAACAGCGGGTGACCTTTGAGCTTCTCGATCACCGCGGCGACACCGTCGTGCCGGCCGACGCGCAGGTTGTCGCGCTGGGCGATGTCGTGCGTCAGCACCACGCGCGACCCCGCGCCCAGCCTGGACAACACCGTCAGCAACACGTTGCGCTCCAGGGACTGGGCCTCGTCGACGATGACGAACGAGTCGTGCAGCGAGCGGCCCCGGATGTGGGTCAGCGGAAGCACCTCGAGCATGCCGCGGGACAGCACCTCCTCGAGCACGGCCGGGCTGGCCAGGCCCTCGAGCGTGTCGAAGACCGCCTGCGCCCAGGGACCCATCTTTTCGCTCTCGCTGCCGGGCAGGTAGCCCAGCTCCTGGCCGCCCACGGCGTACAGCGGGCGGAAGACCACGACTTTGCGCTGGGTCCGCCGTTCCAGCACGGCCTCCAGGCCCGCGCACAACGCCAGCGCCGACTTCCCGGTGCCGGCCTTGCCGCCCAGCGAGACGATGCCCACCGATTCGTCGAGGAGCAGGTCGAGCGCCACCCGCTGCTCGGCGGAACGGCCCCGCAGGCCGAACGCCTCGCGGTCGCCGCGGACCAGCTGAACCCGCTTGTCGGCATTGACCCGGCCCAGCGCGTGCGAGCTGCCGCCGAGCAGGCGAATACCCGTGTGGCAGGGCAGGTCTCGCGCCTCGGCCAGATCGATCTCGCCCTCGGCGAACAGCGCGTCGATGTCCTCGGTGGCCGTCTCGATCTCCCGCATCCCCGACCACCCGGAGGCCACCACGTCTTGCGCGTGATACTCGTCGGCGGCCAGCCCCACGGCGGCGGCCTTGACGCGAAGCGGAATGTCCTTGCTGACCAACGTGACTCGCTTGCCCTCGGCGGCCAGGTTGGCGGCGCAACTCAGGATCCGGCAGTCGTTGTTATCGCTGCGGAAACCGGCGGGCAGCACCGCGGGGTCCGTGTGGTTGAGTTCGACGTGCAGCGTGCCGCCTTGCGCCCCAACGGGAATGGGCTGATCGAGCCGTCCGTGCACGAGCCGGAGGTCGTCGAACAGACGCAGCGCCTGCCGGGCGAACCACCCCAGCTCGTGGTGATGCCGTTTGGCCTCCAGTTCGCTGATCACCACCAGCGGAACCACCACCTCGTGCTCGGCGAACCGGCTGCACGCCCACGGGTCGGACAGCAGCACGGAGGTGTCGATCACGTAGGTCCGGATTTCGGTCACGTAGCGCTCCTCGAGCGGGATGAGCCCGCGCGGACCCGCACAGGCATGTCGGCGGGAACTGCGACACCAGGACCGGGGCCGGTCCTTCCGTTGTGGTGACGGGAGGTGCCGCCCTGGCAGCAGAGCATGACGCTGACCATCGAGATCGACGCTACTCTCGTCGCCGCTTCGCAGCAGCGCAGGCGCGCCGACGACTAAGTCGCCACGCGCGAAGATCGGGCTAGCCGATGACGAACTGCTTGAGGGCGGGCTCGTCGGCCACACCCCATGCGGTGATGCGATCCGAGATCGCCTGCCGCAGCTGCTGTTGGTCGAAGATGCCCGCATCGGCGACGTTGCGCAGCTTGTCCCGATAGGAGTCGATGTCGGCGCCCGGCACCTGCAGGTCGGCCGCGCGTGCCGCGATGGCCGCGATGGTCTCGTCGCGGGTGTACTGCAGGCAGTGCTCGACGAGGTTGGAGAAGAACAGCTCGTGGCGCCGCTCGTCGCGCGCGATCCGGTCGATCAGCCCGGCCAGGATGGGCTCCTCGAGCTGCGCCGCGAGGTTCTCGCAGAAGACGGCGTGCGTGCGCTCGGTGAACGCCATGTACACCAGGGTTTCGACCTGCGTGTACGTGTCGGCGCGGTAGCCCTTCATGACGTACTGGACCCGGGCCTCCTCGTTGGCGGTCGGGTCGACCTCGCGGGTGACCACCAGGTACTCGCGCAGCGCAATCGCGTGCAGGTGCTCCTCGGCGGTCCAGCGGCCCAGCCAGCGGCCCCACCAGTCTTCGAGGATGAAGTGCTCGACGAGCTCACGGTGATGGCCGGCGAGGTTGTCCTTGAGCAGCAGCAGGATCTCGCAGGCGTCCGTGTACTTCCGGGGCAGCGTCGCGTCGGACGGTTCCCAGTCACGTCCGCCCAGGAATGCGAAGTTCTCGCCCCGGTCGAACGGCACGTAGTCGTGAGCGAACCAGAGTTCCTCGGTGCTCAGATGCCGGTCCATGTTGGCTTCGCACACCGGCTCGAGTTCCAGGGTCAGCGCGTTAGCTACAGGTTTCTGTGCCATGCGGTTACTGTAACTTGCATACACAGGTTCGTGAAATCGCTTGCGCCGTGTCGCGACAACTGGTGACTTTGGTCCCTAAACCGGTCCGGCCCGCGGTCAGCGGTCGACCAGCGTCCACTCCTCGAGACCGCCGTACAGCGGGAAATCCCTGGCCAGCCGCGTCACCCGCTGCCGCAGGGCGGACAGGTCCGCGGCGGTCCCCGCGGCCAACGCTGTGGCGATGACGTCGGCGACCTCGGCAAACTCGGCATCCCCGAAGCCGCGGGTCGCCAGCGCCGGCGTGCCCACCCGCAGGCCCGACGTCACCATGGGCGGCCGCGGGTCGTTGGGTACCGCGTTGCGGTTGACCGTGATGCCGATCTCGTGCAGCAGGTCCTCGGCGGCCTTGCCGTCCAGCGGGGAGTCGCGCAGGTCCACCAACACCAGGTGGACGTCGGTGCCGCCGCTGACCACCGACACACCGGCCTTGGCCACGTCGGGGGCGGTCAACCGTTCGGCGAGGATCCGCGCGCCGGACAGCGTGCGCTGCTGCCGGTCGGCGAATTCGGGGGTGCCGGCGATCTTGAGCGCGACGGCCTTGCCCGCGATGACGTGCATCAGCGGGCCGCCCTGCTGGCCGGGGAACACCGCGGAGTTGACGGACTTGGCGTACTCCTGCTTGCCCAGGATCAGGCCGGAACGCGGGCCGCCCAGCGTCTTGTGCACGGTGGTGGACACCACGTCCGCGTGCGGCACGGGCGAGGGGTGCAGCCCGACGGCGACCAGGCCGGCGAAGTGCGCCATGTCCACCCACAGCTTGGCGCCGACCTCGTCGGCGATCGACCGGAACGCCGCGAAGTCCAGGATCCGCGGGTAGGCCGACCATCCGGCGATGATGACCTGCGGGCGAAACTCGAGGGCCTTGGCCCGCACCGCGTCCATGTCCACCAGGTGCGTCACGGGATCCACACCGTAGAAACCGGTTTCGTAGAGCTTGCCGGAGAAGTTCAGTTTCATCCCGTGGGTGAGGTGCCCGCCGTTGGCGAGGTCGAGGCCCAGCAGCCGCTCCCCCGGCGTCATCAGCGCCTGCAGCACCGCGGCGTTGGCCTGCGCGCCCGAATGCGGCTGCACGTTGGCGAAATCGGCGCCGAAGAGCGCCTTCGCGCGGTCCCGGGCGATGTTCTCGACGACGTCGACGTACTCGCAACCGCCGTAGTAGCGCCGGCCAGGCAGGCCCTCGGCGTACTTGTTGGTCAGCACGCTCCCCTGGGCCTGCAGCACCGAGCGCGGCACGAAGTTCTCGGAGGCGATCATCTCCAGGGTGTCGCGCTGACGGCCCAGCTCCTTGCCGAGCAATTCGGCGATGTCGGGATCGACCGCGGCGAGCGGCGCAGACATCACGGACGTGGAGGGGCGGGCGTCGGGTGCAGCAGTCACGGGGCCAGTCTATCGAGCCATGGTTTAGCCAGCCCAGCCGTCGGGCGCGCGTCCGCCCCTGCGACACTTGCAGTATGCCGCGGCTTAGCGAGCCGAGCCCCTACGTGGAGTTCGACCGAAAGCAATGGCGCGCGCTTCGCATGTCGACGCCGCTGGCCCTCACCGAGGAGGAACTGGTCGGGCTGCGCGGTCTCGGTGAGCAGATCGACCTGCTGGAAGTGGAAGAGGTCTACCTGCCGCTGGCCCGGTTGATCCACCTGCAGGTCGCGGCCCGCCAGCGGCTGTTCGCCGCCACCGCGGAGTTCCTCGGCGAGCCGCAACAGAATCCGGACCGGCCGGTGCCGTTCGTGATCGGCGTGGCCGGCAGCGTCGCGGTCGGCAAGTCGACCACCGCCCGCGTCCTGCAGGCGCTGCTGGCGCGCTGGGACCACCACCCTCGGGTGGATTTGGTGACCACCGACGGCTTCCTATACCCGAACGCCGAACTCGATCGACGAAGCCTGATGCACCGCAAAGGTTTTCCGGAGAGCTATAACCGCCGGGCGCTGATGCGCTTCGTGACCTCGGTGAAATCGGGATCCGACTACGCGTGCGCGCCCGTCTACTCGCACCTGAAATACGACATCATCCCCGGCGCCAAGCACGTCGTCCGCCATCCCGACATCTTGATCCTCGAGGGCCTCAACGTCCTGCAGACGGGCCCGACCCTGATGGTGTCGGACCTGTTCGACTTCTCGCTGTATGTGGACGCCCGGATCGAAGACATCGAACAGTGGTACGTCTCCCGGTTCCTGTCGCTGCGCGGCACGGCGTTCGCCGACCCGGAATCGCACTTCCACCACTACTCGGCCCTCAACGACACCAAGGCCGTCGCCGCCGCGCGGGAAATCTGGCGGTCCATCAACCGGCCCAACCTGGTCGAGAACATCCTGCCGACCCGGCCCCGGGCCACGCTGGTGCTGCGCAAGGACGCCGACCACTCCATCAACCGGCTGCGGCTGCGCAAGCTCTAGCCGGCGACCGCCGCGGTCAAGCCGTCTCGAGGCGGCGCAGGCCCAGGTACTGCAGTCCCGCGAAGGCTGCGGTGTACACGCCGCCGGCCAGCGCGGCGGCGATCCCGGTCGCGGACAGCGGCAGCACTTCGGCGGCCACGATCGCTGCCAGGGTGAACGCCACGTTGGCCACCACGACGCCGATTCCGACGCGGCGCAGGTTCGGCGCCGCCGCCAGCAGGAACACGGCCAGGCCGCTGAACACGAAGAAGGCGCCGAGGCTGTATTCCTGCAGCGAGCTCAACCCCGTCAGCGACGACAGCGGGTCGGCGAGAAATGCGACGACCAGACCGCACAGTCCCGTGAAGGTGGCGTCGGCGCGCATGGCGAAACGCAACAGCGAGTCGGTCGCGTCGTAGAGGGGTCGGGTTGCCAGACCGGGTGCGCCAGATGCAGACATCATGTGATTACTCCTCGCGATGGCGAATTGGGTCGAACATCAGCGTGCTACCGGTGCACCTGCCATATCGACTCGTGGCACTGCCAACTACTGCCACGGAAACAAGGACCAGGGTGTGGGCCCGGCTATTCCCTTCTGCGAGCACGAATCCGATTTGTTATTCGACAGACGCCAGTCTGGCGTTCACCTGCCCCACCAGTCACAAGATGCGAAGACACGACCGCGTGCCCGCCTCCGAGCGACAAAGTCACTCGCTGGGCACCGGGATCCGCCCGCGCAGGTCCGCGGCGATCAGCCGGGCCGCGGCGTTCTGCCAGTTGTGCAGCGAGCGCTGCGGGACCTCGGTGACCAACCAATGCCAGGCCTGGCGGGCGACCGGATCCAGTCCGGCGGCGGTGGCGTTCTGCGCATACGCGCGCACGCCGACTACGTACGGGAAATACAGCGAGTTGTAATGGCGCCACTGCTCGGTGGTCCCGAAATCGCCCGCGTCGCGGGGTTTCAGCCGCCCGATCGCGTCAGCGAGGACCGCCTTGAGTTCGTTGGCCCGCTCCAGCGGATGGTCCGGCGCGCCCCGCGCGGCGAGCCGCTCGTCGATGACCGGCAGCGCGGTCAACGGGCTGGCGACCAACTTGGTCAGGTCGCCGTAGTGGCCCAGCGCCCGGCGGGTGAGCCTGGCGAAGGTCTGGTCGTCGACGTCGACCAGGGGATCGGCCGACCGCAATGGCAACGCCGCCCCGGTGTGCCGCAACGCCGCCCGGTCGGCCCGCAGCGCGGGCGACTTCGAGAACGCCATCCGGTCGAGCGCGCCGGCCAGCGGATCGGCCAGCACCTGCACCGCGATGGCGATCGCGAGGCTGCTGAACAACAGCACGCCCAGCACCGTCCGCCCGGCGGGCTCGTCCCGCGTGACCGCCAGGCCGACCAGCGCCTGGCCGCCGAACAACACCGCCGCCGCCATCGAGCCGGTGAACGAGCGCAGCATGTCGGCACGCAGCGCCTGGCCCTCCTCGAATGCGTCCCACAGGGCTACGGCGAGCCCGAGCGAGAGGACGTCGATGCTCGTCGACGCCAGCGCCACCCAGCTGGGCACCAGGCCCAGCGGAATGATCAGGATGGCGTTGCCGAGCGCGAAGAACAGGGTGGCGACGACGGCGAGCCCGACGGCCGACCGGGGGCGGCGCGGCTGCCGCAACGCGACGGCCATCGCGCCGAACGTGGACAGCGAGATCACCGCGAACATCAGCCAGTGGCCCGTCCGCAACGGTCCCTCGACGCTGCCGGCCAGCATCGCCCCGAACAGGGTCAGCGCGCCGACCCCCGCCACCAGCAACACCTCGCGGCTGCGCGCCCGCCCGCCGTCCCTGGGCCGGGACAGCTCGACGAGCACCGCGAACCACGCCACGCCGGGAACGGCCACCAGGTAGATCTCAACGCGACTGAGCAGGTGCGCGTAGGCAGGGCTGGTGTTGCGCACCGCGTCCAGCGCGACCACCAGCGCGAAACCGCACAGACCGATCGCCGCCATCACCAGCACCGGCTTGCGCGGATCGCGGGCCAGCAGGTACAACCCGAGCCACCCGCTCAGCGTGAACACCACCGCCGACAGCGCAGCCATGAACCAAGTGTGTCACGGGCCCGGCCGACCGCCGAGGCCGTTTACTTGCCGTACCTGCGGTGCCGCCGGCTGTAGTCGCGCAGCGCGCGCAGGAAGTCGACCCGGCGGAACGCGGGCCAGTGCGCTTCGGTGAACCACATCTCCGAATAGGCGCTCTGCCAGAGCAGGAACCCGGACAGGCGTTGCTCCCCCGAGGTGCGGATCACCAGATCGGGATCGGGCTGCCCGGAGGTGTACAGGTTTTCGGAGATGCCGTCGACGGTCACCGCGTCGATGAGTTCCTCGGCGGAGGCACCGTTGGCGAGCTCCTTGCTCAGCAGCGCCCGCACCGCGTCCACGATCTCGCGGCGGCCGCCGTAGCCGACGGCGACGTTGACATGGAACGGCGCGACCACGGGCGTCGACTCCACCGCGTCACGCAGCCGCCGGGCCGGCTCCTCGCCCAGCAACTCCAGATCGCCGACGGTGCGCACGCTCCAGCGATTGGCCGGCGCGCAGATCTCCTCGACGACATCGGTGATGATCTCGATGAGTCCCGCCAGCTCGTCGGGGTCGCGTTGCAGGTTCTCGGTGGACAGCAGGTAGACCGTGGTCATCTCGATGCCGGCTTCCTGGCACCAGCGCAGCATCTCGGCGATCTTGACCGCACCCATCCGGTAGCCGTAGCTGACGTCGGCGTAGCCGGCGTCGCGGGCCCAGCGCCGGTTGCCGTCGCACAGGACGGCGATGTGACGCGGAAGGTCGGACTTGGAGGAGGCCAGATCCTGCCTCAGCCGCAACTCGTAGACGCGATACAGCGGCTCTTTGAGACGCGGCGGGATTATTTCCACGGAGATTCAGCCTACTGCGAGCCGCACCGAATTCCCCTGCGATTTCGGCCCGGTTTCGCGCCGGTCACCGGGCGGCAGTCACCATGCCGTGACGATTGCCGATTACTGTTGGCGGTGAGCAGCCACTGGCAATTGCCGACCTGCAAGACAAGGCACAGGAGACATGAGCAGCCAGACGAGCACGTCTGCCAATCCGGAGCGTTCGGATCGCGAATCCGAGGCCATCACCCCCGGCAACACCGTCGAACAGCTGGTCGAGGGTGCCGCCCACGTCCTGACCAAGCCGCGCATGCGCGGCTGGATCCACTTCGTGTCCGCGTGGCTGGCGATCATCACCGGCGCCACGCTGGTGTCGGTCTCGTGGGCCGCCTCCTCGCCGCGCGCGGGTCATTCGACGCTGGTCTACGCGGCGGCGACGGTGGCGATGTTCGCCGTCAGCGCCACGTACCACCGGGTGCAGTGGAAGTCCGATGCGGCCCGCAATCGCATGAAGCGGCTCGACCATTCGATGATCTTCGTGTTCATCGCCGGGAGCTACACGCCGTTCGCGCGCCTGGCCATGCCGCAGCAGACCGGGGTGCAGGTGCTGTGGATCGTGTGGGGCGGCGCGGCCGCGGGCATCCTGCTCAAGGTGTGCTGGCCGTCGGCCCCGCGCTGGCTGGGTGTGCCCCTCTACCTGCTGCTGGGCTGGGTGGCCGTGTGGTACTGCCCGACGATCCTGCACACGGCCGGGGTGGCCGCGATGGTCTTACTGGCCGTCGGCGGCGTGTTCTACAGCATCGGTGGGATCTTCTACGGGCTCCGCTGGCCCGACCCGTGGCCCAGGACGTTCGGCTATCACGAGTTCTTCCACGCCTTCACCGCGATCGCGGCGATCCTGCACTACATCGCCATGTGGTTCGCGGTGTTCTACGTCGGCCACCAGGCCTGGCTGCACTGAGCCGGCTACAGGTGCGTGACGTCGGCGGGTGACCAGTAGGCCTTCATGTGGGCGACCTTGCCGTCCTCGTCGAACGCCATCACGTCGATCGGCTCGATCACCATCCGATGCTCGCCCGCGGTGATGGTGAGGCGGAAATGGAAGGCCGCCTCGTTGCCCGCGACCCGCAGCGTGACCAGTTCGCATTCGCGCTGCACGTCGTTGACCGCGGAGTAGAAGCCGTGGATCGCCTGGCGGCCGATGCGCACCTCGCCGCCGACGGGGTCTTCGACGGTGGCGTCGTCGGCGTACAGCTCGACCAACTCGTCGGCGCCACCCTTGGCGACCAGTTCGATGTAGCGGTTGACCGTGTCGGTGATGTGTTGGGCGCTCGGCATGAAAGGTCACGCTACCGTGGGGCGGCCAGCGCCCCCGCGAGGTCTGCGGCCGTGGTGACCGGCAGGTCGCACACGCGGCCCCGGCACACGTAGGCGGCGTCGGCGCCGGCCACCCGGTCCCGCCCGGCCAGCAGCGCCGAGGAGTCCTTCTCGCCGCCCACGACGATCCCCCCGCCGGGCGCCAACCGTCTCGCGTCGGTCAGCAGCGGAGACCGCGACGGATCGCAGGCGACCGCGACCTGCAGCGGACCGCGAACCGCGGCCTCCGCCACGGCCAGCCAGTGCCCCGCCGAACGCGGCGCGCGCTCCAGCAACACCGAATGCGCGCTCAGGGCGTCTGCCGCCGCGCGCAGATACCGCTCCGCGCGCTCCCCGTCGACCAGGTGCGCCGCGGTCAGCAGCGCCTCGGTGATGCTCGACGCGCCGGAAGGGGTGGCCCCGTCCAGTGGGTCGGCGGGCCGAAGCATCAACCGCTCGGCGTCGTCGGCGGTGTCGAACCAGCGGCCCGGCTGCTGCGGGTCGGCGAAGTGCCGCAGCGCGGTGTCCAGCAGCTCGACCGCCGCGCCCAGCCAATCCGCGTCGGTGTCCAGCTGGTAGAGCGCGAGCAGGCCGGTGGCCAGCATCGCGTGGTCCTCGAGGATGGCGGCGCTGCCGCCGACAACCCCGCCGAGGCTGGCGCGCCGCAGCCGCCCGTCGACCAGGTGCAGGCCCAGCAGCGCGGTTGCGCAGTCCCGGGCGGCGCGGGCCAGCTCGGGCTCGCCGAGGGCCACGCCGGCCTCGGCCAGCGCGGTGATCGCCAGCCCGTTCCAGGACGTGACGACCTTGCCATCGCGGCCGGGCTGGGCCCGGGCGCGACGGGCCGCCAGCAGCGCGGCCCGGACCCGTCCGGCGCGTTGCGGGTCATCGGGGTCGGCGGGCAATTGCAGCACCGAGGCCCCGTGTTCGAAGGTGCCCGCCGCCGTGACGCCGAAAAGCGTTGCGGCCCAATGGGCGTCGTCAGGGCCGAGCACCTCGGTGAGCTGCCCGGGCGTCCAGACATAGGTCGAGCCCTCGCGGCCGTCGGCGTCGGCGTCCAGCGACGACGTGAACATGGCGCCGTCGGCGAGGTCGTCGAGCAGAAAACGCGCCGTCTCGGCGGCGACCCGGCGCGCCAGCGGATCCCCGGTCCGCCGGGCCCAGTGCGCATAGGCGCGCAGCAACAACGCGTTGTCGTACAGCATCTTCTCGAAATGCGGCACCACCCAAGCGTTGTCGACGCTGTAGCGGGCGAACCCGCCGGCGAGTTGGTCGTATATGCCGCCGCGCGCCATCGCGTCGCCGGTGCGCGCGACCGCCTCCAGCGCGGCCGCCGACCCAGTGCGCTCATGATGGCGCAGCAGCGCCTCGAGCAGCGCCGACGGTGGGAATTTCGGTGCGCCGCCGAAGCCGCCGTGCGCGGTGTCCTGCTCGTCGAGCACCGCGGCGACCGCGTGATCACACAGCGCCGGCGCCACGTCGGGGCCGCCGGAGGGCAGCCCGGACGCCATCGCGCGCAGCTCGCCGGCAATGTGGTCGGACGCCCGCTCCACCTCGTCGCGGCGCTGCTGCCACGTGGCGGACACCGCCGAAAGCAGCTGCAGGAAGCCCTCTTTCGGGTAGTAGGTGCCGCAGAAGAAGGGCCGGCCGTCGGGCGTCAGGAAGCACGTCATCGGCCATCCGCCGTGTCCGGTGAGCGCCACGGTGGCGTTCATGTACACCGCGTCGAGGTCCGGGCGTTCCTCCCGGTCGACCTTGATGCAGACGAACCCGGCGTTCATCGCGGCGGCCACCTCGTCGTCCTCGAACGACTCGTGGGCCATGACGTGACACCAGTGACAGGCCGCGTAGCCGATCGACAGCAGGATCGGCACGTCACGTTCGGCCGCGGCCACCAGCGCCTGCGGGTTCCACTGCTGCCAGTGCACGGGGTTGCCGGCGTGCTGGCGCAGATACGGGCTGGTGGCCAGCCCGAGGGTGTTCGTCGCCGCGGCGTCAGCCGGGCTCATCACCGGGCCCCGGTGAGCGCTCCGATCCGTTAGCCCTGCCCGGCGGGTGTCCGTCGGCGTCGTCGACCGCGTCGGTGCCCTCGTCGGCGGCCTGGTCGGGCTCGGGGTGCTTGGGATCGAACGAGTCGGGCACCTTCTTCAGTTGCTTGTTCATCGATCGCAGCAGAAACAACGTGGCGATCAACAGCACCACGACGATCAGCAGCCCGATCGGGCTGGCCTTGCCGAAATCCGGCCCGGTGTGCTTGGGCGGGGCGTCGGCCAACACACTCGCCATCAGGAGGTGGTTCACCCGTCGATCTCGATTCCGGCGAACAGGTCGTCCTCGGGCAGCCGGACCGGGACGCGCGAGCGCGCCAGCTCGAACTCCTCCGTCGGCCACAACCTCTGCTGCCACGCGATGGGCGCGGCGAAGAAATCGTGCTCGGGGTCGATCTGGGTGGTGTGCGCCCGCAGCGCGTCGTCGCGCTGGCTGAAGTACTTCGAGCACTCGACGCGCGTCGTGACCCGGGATTCGAAGGGGTCGTGCGAGGCATCCCAGTGCTCGAGCCACTTCTTGAACGGGGGTTCGTGACCGTGCTTGACGGCCTCGTCGTGCAGCAGCTGCATCCGCGCCCGCAGGAAACCGTGGATGTAGTAGAGCTTGGACACCGCCCACGGCTCGCCCGCATCCGGAAAGCGCCGATAGTCGCCGGCCGCCTCGAAGGCGCCGACCGAAACCTGGTGGCAGCGGATGTGATCGGGATGCGGATAGCCGCCGTTCTCGTCGTAGGTGGTGAGCACGTGCGGGCGGAACTCGCGGACCACCCGCACCAGCGCCTCGACCGACTCCTCCAGCGGCACCAGCGCGAAGCACCCTTCGGGCAGCGGGGGCGGCGGGTCGCCCTGAGGCAGGCCGGAGTCAACGAAGCCCAGCCAGTGGTGCTCGACACCGAGGATCTCGGCGGCCTTCGCCATCTCGTCGCGGCGGATCTCGGCGATGTGGCCGTGCACTTCGGGCAGGTCCATCGCCGGGTTGAGAATGTCGCCGCGCTCGCCGCCGGTCAGCGTCACCACCAGCACCCGGTGGCCCTCGTCGGCGTAGCGGGCGAGGGTGGCCGCGCCCTTGCTGGATTCGTCGTCGGGGTGGGCGTGCACCGCCATCAACCGCAGTTCGCTCACGTGCCCCCTTGTCGGTCTGCTGGTCGCCGGATACGAACCTATAATTCCAGTTCTTCAGATCGTTGCATGCCGCCGGCCGCCGGCCGGCGGCCGACCGCTCAAGGCATACCCAGGCATGACCGAAACCTCTCCTTCGCGTCCGGAGGCCCGCTACGGGCGTTCCGGGCGCGCGCGCGTGCCCCGGCGCTGGGTGATCGGCGGGCTGGGTGCACTGGTGGTGGCGGCGGGCCTGGTAATCGCCGTCGTCGGCTACCACCGGCTTGGCACGAGCGCCGTCACGGGCTCGCTGGTCGGCTACCGGGTGCTCGACGACCAGACCGCGTCGGTAACGATCAGCGTGACGCGATCCGATCCGTCGCGGCCGGTGGACTGCATCGTGCGGGTCCGGGCGAAGGACGGTAGCGAAACGGGCAGGCGCGAAGTGCTGGTCCCGGCCTCCGATGCGGCCACGGTGCAGCTGACCACCACGGTGAAGTCCAGCAAACCCCCGGGGGTGGCCGATATCTATGGGTGCGGCACCGACGTGCCCGCCTATCTGCGGCCGGCGTGACCCCTTAACAACAGGCGAACTGCGAATTTGGAGTCATCAATTGTTTGCGCGGTGGTAACATGGGTGAATGCACGGTTCCTGATGGGACCGTGTATTGCTGCATTAAGGCCGTGAGCAGAACGGATCGGCAGCACACGGGAGGAAGACCCGGATCACTCCGGCGGCGGGGTCAACAGGCTTACGCGGTTACGCGAAAACGAGAACACGAGGAGCACGACAAGATGACGGACACTTCGGTGACGTGGCTGACCCAGGAGTCACATGACCGGCTGAAGGCGGAGCTCGATCAGTTGATCGCTAATCGTCCGGTCATCGCCGCGGAGATCAACGACCGCCGTGAAGAAGGGGACCTGCGCGAGAACGGCGGTTACCACGCCGCCCGCGAAGAGCAGGGCCAGCAGGAGGCCCGGATTCGCCAGCTGCAGGACCTGCTCAACAACGCCAAGGTCGGCGAGGCGCCCAAGCAGTCCGGCGTCGCGCTGCCCGGCTCGGTGGTCAAGGTGTACTACAACGGCGACAAGTCGGACACCGAGACGTTCCTGATCGCCACCCGCCAGGAGGGCGTGAACGACGGCAAGCTCGAGGTGTATTCGCCCAACTCACCGCTGGGCGGCGCGCTGATCGACGCGAAGGTGGGCGAGACCCGCAGCTACGTCGTGCCCAACGGCAACACCGTCGAGGTCACGCTGGTCAGCGCGGAGCCCTACCACTCGTAGCGGCCGCCAGCCGCCTCGCATCGATGGTGGCGACCCGCATCGCCCGGCTACGCCGCGCTCGCGATCGCCACTAGCCCAATGGTGGCGACCCGCATCGCCCGGCTACGCCGCGCTCGCGATCGCCACTAGCCCAGCGCCTGGTCGAGGTCGGCCAGCAGGTCGGCGACGTCCTCGATGCCGACCGACAGCCGCACCAGGTCGTCGGGCACTTCCAGTTGCGAACCGGCCGTCGACGCATGCGTCATGGCGCTGGGGTGTTCGATCAGGGACTCGACGCCGCCGAGCGATTCGGCCAGGATGAACACCTCGGTGCGGGCGCACAGATCCCGCGCCGCTTGCCGGCCGCCCCGCATGCGGACCGACACCATGCCACCGAAGCCACGCATCTGCCTGGCGGCGACGTCATGCCCGGGGTGGCCGGGCAGACCGGGGTACAACACCGTGCTCACAGCCGGATGTTCGGCCAGGAATTCGGCGACTGCCGCGGCGTTTTCGCTGTGCCGCTGCATCCGCAGCACCAGCGTCTTCAGCCCGCGCATGGTCAGGTAGGCGTCGAACGGGCCGGGCACCGCGCCGGCCCCGTTCTGCAGGAACGCAAAAGCCTCGTCCAGTTCCGCGTCGTCGGTGATCAACGCGCCACCCACCACGTCGGAGTGGCCACCGATGTACTTGGTGGTCGAATGCAACACCACGTCCGCGCCCAGCGTCAACGGCTGTTGCAGCGCTGGCGACGCAAACGTGTTGTCCACCAACACCTTTACCGACGACTGCTTGCCGATCTCGGCCAAGGCCGCGATGTCGGCGATGGACAGCAGCGGGTTGGTCGGCGTCTCCACCCAGATCAGGCGCGTGTGCGGGGTGATCGCGGCCCGGACGTCGTCCAGGCCGGACAGCGCCACCGGCGTGTAACGAATCCCCCACTGGGTGAACACCTTGTCGATCAACCGGAAGGTGCCGCCGTAGGCATCGTTGGGGATGATGACGTGGTCGCCGGGCCGCAGCATCGCCCGCAGCGCGCAGTCGGTGGCGGCCATGCCGGATCCGAACGCGCGCCCGTAACCGCCACCTTCGACGGCGGCGAGCGAGGCCTCCAGCGCGGCGCGCGTCGGGTTGCCGGTGCGCGCGTATTCGAACCCGCCGCGCAGCGCACCGACGCCGTCCTGGGCGAACGTGCTGCTGGCGTAGATCGGGGCGTTGACCGCCCCGGTCGCCGGGTCCGGCCGGTAGCCGGCGTGAATGGCCTTGGTGGCGAGTCCGGTGAAGTGTCCGTGTCGGTCGGCGCTCATCGACGCTCAGCCTAGGCGACGGCCACCTCGGCTAGGTCGCGCGCACGACTAGCTCGGCCGCTCCTCGGTTCCGTCGAACGGCAGGCAGACCGTCGTCATGATCTTGTCCGCCAGCGTCTGCCGCTTGGAATCCCACAGCGGGAAAAGGAACCCGATGAAGCAGATGATCGCGTCGACGAAGTGGGCCAGGGAACGCACCACCGACATGCCGAAACCGATCGGCCGGCCGGTGACCTCGCTGACCACCTTGAACTTCATCACCGACTTGCCGACGCTGGATCCGGTGAGGCCCTGGCGGTAGCCGTAGTTCCAAATCAGATAGACCAGGCCCACCAGCGATGCCAACCACTGCGCGGCCATGCCGATGGTCGAGTTCTGCGTGGCGCAGTACTGGTTGACCGCGTACTGCGTGACGTCGGTGACGCACGACGTCTGCTGTGTCGCGACGAGGATGCCCGTCCCGATTCCGTGCACGACCGCGTACGGGAGGATGTCGATGATGAACGCCACCACCCTGGTGAGCCACGGCGTGTAGGACTCCGTCGGCAACGTACGGATCGCCGGTCCCGGAGGGGGTGGCGCATACCCGCCCGCGGACGGCGGGGAGCCGGTTGGTGTCGGTCCGCATGCCGGGCGAGGTGCGGGTGTGGCCCGGCCAGGTTCACGAC
>NZ_LZJG01000023.1:0-1224 GCF_001667785.1 Mycobacterium sp. E3247
CTGATCGACCGGACCGTCAATCTGCTGCAGCCAGCGCATGATCGGGGTCGCGACCACCGGGCCGATGCCGTCATCGGTCGCGTCGTCGCCGGTGGCTACGCCGGCCACCCGGGCCAGCCGGGCGACCGTCTGTTCGACGAAGACGTCGCGCGGGCGGAACAGAACACCGGCCGCCCGCGCGCGGGCCACGACCTGCATGGACAAGATGCTGTCCCCGCCCAGATCGAAGAAGGAGTCGTCGATCCCGACGCGCTCGACGCCCAGCACCTGGGCGTAGATGCCGGCCAGGATCTCCTCGACGGCGTCGCCGGGGGCGCGGTACTGCTCAGTGCTCTGGTAGTCGGGTGCGGGCAGGGCGCGGATGTCGAGTTTGCCGTTGACCGTCAACGGGATTGCGTCCACCGCCACGACGGCGGCCGGGACCATGTAGGTGGGCAGCCGCCCGGCAAGCCGGGCGCGGATATCGGCCGGGTCGGCGGTGCCGGTGAGGTAGGCGATGAGGCGCTTGTCGCCGGGACGGTCCTCGCGGACGACCACCGCCGTCCGCCCGACGCCCGCCAAACCGGCGAGCGCCGTGCGGATTTCGCCGAGCTCGATGCGGTAGCCGCGGATCTTGACCTGATCGTCGATGCGCCCCAGGTACTGCAGCTGCCCGTCGGCACGCCAGCATGCCAGGTCCCCGGTGCGATACATCCGTTGTCCGGGCTCCCCGAACGGGCAGGCCACGAACCGTGACGAGGTCAACCCCGACCGGCCCAGGTACCCGCAGGCGACACCCTGGCCCGCCACGTACAACTCACCGACCACACCGACGGGGGCAGGCCGCAACCAGGCGTCCAGCACGAACAACGCCGCACCGGGTACCGGGGAGCCGATCGGCGGCGCTCCGGTTTCCGCGGTCAGCGGCGGGGTCATGGCCGCATACATCGTGGTCTCGGTCGGACCGTACTGGTTGACCATCACCCGCCCGGGCGCCCACCGGTCGACCACCTCGTGCGGGCAGGGCTCCCCGCCCATCACCAGCGTCGTGACTGATTCCAGACCGTGCGGGGACAAAGCCGCGACCGCCGAAGGGGTGTGGCTGAGTACGCTGACCTGTTCGCGAATCAGCTTGGCGTGCAGCTCTTCTGGCGAGCGGACCACCGCATCGGGCACGATCACCAGCCGGGCGCCGCGCAGCAGCGACCCGAAGATCTCCCAGACCGAGAAGTCGAAGGCCAGCGA
>NZ_LZJG01000024.1:0-7371 GCF_001667785.1 Mycobacterium sp. E3247
GCGGTCACCAACCAATGGGTCAACTCCTACAAGCGGCTGGTGCAGGGCGGCGAGGCGCCCACCGCGGCGTCGTGGGGCGCGGCCAACCGGTCGGCGCTGGTGCGGGTGCCCATGTACACCCCGCACAAGACGTCGTCGCGGCGCATCGAGGTGCGCAGCCCTGACTCGGCCTGCAACCCCTACCTGACGTTCGCCGTGCTGCTGGCCGCCGGGCTGCGGGGGGTGGAGAAGGGCTATGTGCTGGGACCCCAGGCCGAGGACAACGTCTGGGACCTCACCGCCGAGGAGCGGATCGCGATGGGCTACCGCGAGCTGCCGACCAGCCTCGACGCCGCGCTCAAGGCGATGGAGGCCTCCGAGCTGGTCGCGGAGACATTGGGGGAGCACGTTTTTGACTTCTTCCTGCGCAACAAGCGCACGGAGTGGGCCACCTACCGCAGCCACGTCACACCGTACGAGCTGAGCACCTACCTGTCGCTCTAGCAGGCGCCGCGCTCACCGGGGCGCCCGCCTTTCCCCGGCAACGCAGGCGGGTTGCGATACCGTCGTGGTCGTGACCAAACCCGCGACGCAGCGCCCCCGGCTGCCCAGCGTGGGCCGGCTCGGCCTGGTCGACCCCCCGGCAAGCGATCGGCTGACGCAACTGGGTTGGTACGACCACGACGACCAGGCGCACGTCGACCTGCTGTGGTCGCTGTCGCGCGCACCCGACCCCGACGCGGCGCTGCGTGCCCTGATCCGGCTGGCGGAAAACCCCGACACCGACTGGGACGAGCTCAACGCCGCGCTGCTCACCGAACGCCCGCTGCGCGGGCGGCTGTTCGCCGTGCTCGGCTCGTCGCTGGCCCTGGGCGATCACCTAGCCGTTCACCCGCAGTCGTGGAAACTGTTGCGGGGCAAGGCCAAACTGCCCACGCACGACGAGCTGCGCGCGGCCTTCACCCGATGCGTCGACGAGGCGTCGGGCGATCCCGGGACGGTCGTGGCGCGCCTGCAAACCCTCTACCGCGACCAGCTGCTGGTGCTGGCCGCGCTCGACCTGGCGGCGACGGTGGAGGACGAACCGGTGCTGCCGTTCACCGTGGTGGGGGCCCAGCTGTCGGACCTGGCGGACGCCGCGCTGTCCGCCGCCCTGCGGGTGGCGGAGATGAGCGCATGCGGCGACCGCACGCCGCCACGGCTGGCCGTCATCGCGATGGGCAAATGCGGTGCCCGCGAACTGAACTACGTCAGCGACGTCGACGTCATCTTCGTCGGCGAGCGGGCCGACGCCCTCACCACCCGGCTGGCCAGCGAGATGATGCGGGTCGCCTCGGCGGCCTTCTTCCAGGTCGACGCCGGGCTGCGGCCCGAGGGCCGCAGCGGTGAGCTGGTCCGCACCGTCGAGTCGCACATTGCCTACTACCAGCGCTGGGCGAAGACGTGGGAGTTCCAGGCGTTGCTCAAAGCCCGCGCGGCCGTGGGCGACGCGGAGCTCGGGGAGCGCTACCTGACCGCGTTGATGCCGATGGTGTGGGTGGCCTGCGAGCGCGAGGACTTCGTCGTCGAGGTGCAGGCCATGCGCCGCCGGGTCGAGCAGCTGGTGCCCGCCGACGTGCGCGGCCGCGAGATCAAACTCGGCAGCGGCGGGCTGCGTGACGTGGAGTTCGCGGTGCAGCTGCTGCAACTGGTGCACGGCCGCGGCGACGAGTCGCTGCACGTGGCGTCCACGGTGGACGCGCTGGACGCGCTGGGTCAGGGCGGCTACATCGGACGCGAGGACGCGGCGAACCTGACCGCGTCCTACGAGTTCCTCCGACTGCTCGAGCACCGGCTCCAGCTGCAGCGGCTCAAGCGCACCCACCTGTTGCCGGAGGCCGAGGACGAGGAGGCCGTGCGCTGGCTGGCGCGCGCCGCGCACATCCGCCCCGACGGGCGGCACGACGCCGCGGGCGTGCTCCGCGAGGAGCTGCGCCACCAGAACCTGCGCGTTTCTCAGCTGCACGCCAAGCTCTTCTACCAGCCGCTGCTGGAGTCGATCGGCCCGGCCGGCCTGGAGATCCGGCACGGCATGACGTCGGAGGCCGCCGAGCGGCAGCTCGCCGCGCTCGGCTACGAGGGACCGCAGACGGCGCTGAAACACATGTCGGCGCTGGTCAACCAGAGCGGCCGGCGCGGTCGGGTGCAGTCGGTGCTGCTGCCCAGGCTGCTGCACTGGATGTCCTACGCCCCCGATCCCGACGGCGGCCTGCTGGCCTACCGCCGGCTGAGTGAGGCCCTGGCTGGGGAGAACTGGTATCTGGCCACGCTGCGTGACAAGCCTGCGGTGGCCAAGCGGCTCATGCACGTGCTGGGCACCTCCGCCTACGTCCCGGACTTGTTGATGCGCGCGCCCAGGGTGATTCAGGATTACAGCGATGGCACGTCCGGCCCCAAACTGCTCGAGACGGACATCGCCGCGGTGTCCCGGGCGCTGATCGCCTCGGCCGGCCGCCACCCCGACGCGGTGCGGGCGATCGCCGCGGCCCGCACACTGCGCCGCCGCGAACTGGCCCGCATCGGCTCGGCCGACCTGCTGGGCTTCCTCGAGGTCACCGACGTCTGCCGGGGGCTCACCTCGGTGTGGGTGGCCGTGCTGCAGGCCGCGCTCGACGCGATCATCCGCGCCAACCTTCCCAAGGACGGCCCCGAACAGGGAAGGGCGCCGGCGGCCATCGCGGTGATCGGCATGGGCAGGCTGGGCGGCGCCGAGCTTGGCTACGGGTCCGACGCCGACGTGATGTTCGTGTGCGAGGCGGCGACCGGTGTCGAGGACTCGGTGGCGATCCGGTGGTCCACGACCGTCGCCGAGCAGGTGCGCACGCTGCTGGGCACGCCCAGCGTCGACCCGCCGCTGGAGGTCGACACCAACCTGCGGCCCGAGGGTCGGCAGGGCCCGCTGGTGCGCACGCTGGGCTCCTACGCCGCTTATTACGAACAGTGGGCGCAGCCGTGGGAGATTCAAGCCCTGCTGCGCGCCCACCCGGTCGCCGGCGACGCGGAGCTGGGCCAGCGGTTCTTGGTGATCGCCGACAAGACGCGTTACCCGGCCGACGGGGTGTCGTCGGACGCGGTGCGCGAGATCCGCCGCATCAAGGCCCGCGTGGATGCCGAGCGGCTGCCGCGCGGCGCCGACCCGAACACCCACACCAAGCTGGGCCGCGGGGGACTGGCCGATATCGAGTGGACCGTACAGCTGCTGCAGCTGCTCCACGCCCACGACATCCCCGCCCTGCACAACACCTCGACGCTGGAATCCCTGGATGCGATCGAGGCGGCCGGCCTGGTTCCCGCCGACGAGGTCGACCTGCTGCGGCAGGCCTGGCTGACCGCCACGCGGGCCCGCAACGCGCTGGTGCTGGTCCGCGGCAAGCCGACCGACCAGCTGCCGGGGCCCGGACGTCAGCTCAATGCGGTCGCGGTGGCCGCGGGCTGGCCGACCGACGACGGCGGGGAGTTCCTGGACAACTATCTACGGGTGACGCGGCGAGCAAAAGCCGTGGTGCGGAAGGTGTTTGGAAGTTGAATCAGGAGGCCGGCGCGTTGGACGCCATATTCGAGGTGCTCGACGCGGCGGAGGCTGACCGAGTCACAGCCCTCTACGCCCCGTTGGCCGACGCGGTGCGCGAACTCGTCGACGCCACCATCCGCACCGAGGTCGACGACGACGTCGTCGACCAGGCGCGCTCCGCGATCGAGGCCGTCACCGCCTCGCTGCGGCAACGGACCCGGCCGGTCGGGGTGAGCTACCGCGTCAACGGCCGCCCGCTGCCGCTGGGTAACGCCGCGATCGGGGTGTGCAATCCGATCGCGCCGCCGATCGTCGTCCACCACGACGGCGGCGGCCGCTGCTGGAGCGAGTTCGTCCTGGGCTCGGCGTATGAGGGTCCGCCCAAACTGGTGCACGGCGGCGTCAGCGCCCTGGTGCTCGACCACATGCTCGGCGAGGCGGCCAGCGAGGGGCTGTCCAAGGCGCGGTTCACCGGAACCATCACGGTGAAATACCTGCGCGGCACCCCGCTGGGCCCGCTCCGTTGCGAGGCGTGGGTCGACGGCAAGGAGGGCCGCAAAGTCTTTGCGCGCGGGACTATTTCGGACGCCGCGGGCATCACCGTCGAGGCCGAGGGCGTCTTCATCGAGCCGGCGTGGGCGCGGGAAGGCCAATGAAGTTCTATATCAGCAGTGCCTTCCTGAACACCCGGGAGATCATCGAACTCGCCAAGGCCGCCGACGAACTCGGCTACGACGGCATCGGGATTCCCGACCACGTCGTCAACCTGGAGACCCTGGACACCCCGTATCCCTACACCAAGGACGGGCAACGCCGTTGGCAGCCGTTCACCGACTGGCCCGACCCGTGGGTCCTGATCGGTGCGCTGGCTCAGGTCACCACGCGGCTCCGATTCGTCACCACCGTCTACATCCCGGCGATGCGCAACCCGTACTCGGCGGCCAAAGCGATTGGCACCGCGGCGGTTCTGGCGGAGGGCCGGGTGGAGCTCGGTATCGGTGTGGGTTGGTGCCGCGAGGAATTCGCATTGATGGGCGGACAATTCGAGGCCCGCGGCAAACGGACCGACGAGATCATCGACCTGATGCGGGCGTTGTGGCGGCCGGGATGGACGGAGTTCGAGGGCGCGTTCTACCGGGCGCCGCGACTGGAGATGGAGCCGACGCCGCAGCCGATCCCGGTGTACGTCGGCGGGCTCAGCGACATCGCGCTGCGCCGCGCCGCCCGCAACGACGGCTGGATCGGTGACCTGATCAAGACCGAACGCGCCATCGAGGCCGTGGGCCGGTTGCGGGAGATGCGCGCCGAAAACGGGCTTTCCATGGACGATTTCACCATCCTGACGCCGCTGACCGACGCCTTCACCACCGACGACTACCGGCGCGCCGCCGACGCCGGCATCACCGGCATCATCACCATGCCGTGGATGTTCTACGCCGGGCCGGACGCCTCGTTGGCCGACAAGATCGACGGCATGCAGCGCTTCCGCAAGGACCTGGCGCTCGACGCATAGGTGTGTCGCGCTTTTCCCGCGCGACACTTAACCGATGGCGACGACACGCCGCAAACGTGCGCCGTAGTTTCAGTCTCGCGGGCCCAGATCGCCTGTGGGCGGCTTGTAATCCCTTGCAGCCTGAAAGAATGACTGGCATGTCAATCGGCCGAGTGCGCCCGGCGTCTGCGGAGGACGCCGCGGCGTGCCGTGCGATCTATCGCCCGTACGTCGAGGACACGGTGATCAGCTGGGAGATCGACGTCCCGAGCGTAAGGGAGATGGCCGCCCGCATCGCCACCGCGCGCGAGGCGCACGACTGGCTGGTCCTCGAACGCGATGGTCGGGTCGTCGGTTTCGCCTACGGTCACGCGCTCCGGCGACTGCCGACCTTCCAGTGGTCGGCCGAGACCGGAATCTATGTCGACCTCGAGCATCACCGCACGGGCGGCGGTCGCCAGCTCTACACGCGGCTGCTGCACCGGCTCAGGGAGCGCGGCTACCGAACGGCTTTCGCGGGCATCACGCAACCGAACGAGGCCAGCAACGGCTTTCACCGGTCATTCGGCTTTCACGACGCCGGCTTATACCGGCGCACCGCATGGAAAGACGGGCGCTGGCACGACGTCGCGTGGATGCAACTGGAACTGGTCGGCTCGGCCGACTCCGACGAGCCGCCAAACCCGATCGTGTGATCGGTTAGCCGCCGCCACCGCCGACGAAGCCGCCGCCGCCGCCGACGAAGCCGCCGCCACCGCCCACGAGGCCACCGCCGCCGCCGACGAAGCCGCCGCCACCGCCCACGAGGCCACCGCCGCCGCCCACGAAGCCGCCGCCGCCGCCGAAGCGACCGCCGCCTCCACCTACGCGGCCCCCGCCGCCCCCGACCATTGCTTGTGCGGTGCTGATAGTCATGGCCGAAACGCTAACGCGGAATTCGTTGCCGCCGCAAGAGTTTTTATCTGAACATCCGGCGTCGGCGAGCGCCTTGTGCTGGCCTCGACGAACGGACCAGTGCCCTAAAGGCGTCCCGTCGCGCGGGCCGTTTGCGTTGCGACGGCTAGGTTTTGGGTCGGCCGGCACCAGCAGCAGGAGGCTCGGCCCGGCGGAGTCATTGGCAGATCCGCACAGACGAAACCACCCGCGCGGCAATCGGCGATGCGATCGCGGCGCGGGTGGTGTCGTCTAGCGAATGCCCCTCGACTTAGACGTCGTAGTAGAGCGCGAACTCGTAGGGGTGCGGCCGGATCTGGACCGGCAGGATCTCGTTCTCGCGCTTGAAGCTGATCCACGTCTCGATCAGGTCAGGCGTGAAAACGCCACCCTCGGTGAGGTATTCGTGGTCCTCTTCCAGCCGGTCGATCACCGCGGACAGCTGGGTGGGCGCCTGCGGGATGTTGGCGGCCTCCTCCGGCGGCAATTCGTAGAGGTCCTTGTCGACCGGGGCCTGCGGCTCGATCTTGTTCTTGATGCCGTCCAGCCCGGCCATCAGCATCGCCGAGAACGCCAGGTACGGGTTGCCTGACGAGTCGGGGCAACGGAACTCCAGCCGCTTGGCCTTCGGGTTGCTGCCGGTGATCGGGATGCGCACGCAGGCCGAGCGGTTGCGCTGGCTGTAGACCAGGTTGATCGGCGCCTCGTAACCCGGGACCAGTCGCTTGTAGGAGTTGACGGTCGGGTTGGTGAAGGCCAGCAGCGACGGGGCGTGGTGCAACAGGCCGCCGATGTAGTGGCGGGCGGTGTCCGACAGCCCGGCGTACCCGGTCTCGTCGTACATCAGCGGGCTGCCGTCCTTCCACAGCGACTGGTGGGTGTGCATGCCGGATCCGTTGTCGCCGAACAGCGGCTTGGGCATGAAGGTCACGGTCTTGCCGGCCTGCCAGGCGGTGTTCTTGACGATGTACTTGTACAACTGCATGTCGTCGGCCGCGTGCAGCAGCGTGTTGAACTTGTAGTTGATCTCGGCCTGCCCGCCGGTGCCCACCTCGTGGTGGCCCTTCTCCAGGCTGAAGCCGGCCTTGATCAGGTTGGAGAGCATGTCGGCGCGCAGGTCGACGTAGTGGTCGACGGGCGCGACCGGGAAGTAGCCGCCCTTGGGGCGGACCTTGTAGCCGCGGTTGGGGCTGCCGTCGTTCTCGGTCGGCTCGCCGGTGTTCCACCATCCCGAGATCGCGTCGACCTCGTAGAACGAGCCGTTGGTGCGCGAGTCGAAGCTCACCGAGTCGAAGATGTAGAACTCGGCCTCGGCGCCGAAGTAGGCGGTGTCGGCGACGCCGGTGCTGATCAGGTAGTTCTCCGCCTTGCGGGCGATGTTGCGCGGGTCGCGCGAGTACGGCTCGAGGGTGAACGG
>NZ_LZJG01000025.1:0-950 GCF_001667785.1 Mycobacterium sp. E3247
GCAAAGCAGACCCGGATATCGCCGTTGACCAGCGGGACCAGGTAGCGCTGCTTCTGCTCCTCGGTCCCGTGCTCGATGAGGGTCAGCATGGTCGCGTCCTGTGGGCCCATGCAGTTCAACGCCCACGCACCCAGATGGCTGAACGCGCGGCCCACTTCGACTTGCACGACGGCATTGGCCAAGTGCCCCAACCCCATTCCGCCGTACTGCACCGGTACGAAGGGGCACCACAACCCTTCCGCGTGGGCCCTGTCCTGGACCTCCTTGACGATGTCGAAGAAGGGACGCGTGCCGATCTGTGGCTCCGCCGGCAGCACTACCTCGTCGATGAATGCGGCGACACGCGTCCGCAGTTCACGAACCTCATGAGGCAACTCGAAGTTGATCATGTGTCATACCCTGCCATCATTGACACTCACTGTCAAGATTGCTATCTTCGGAGCGATGACCACCACCGCACACCTTGTCGACATTGGCCGGCTCGACGAGTGGATCGGCGACCGCCTCCCTGGCCGTGGTCAGCCGCTGACGGCTGAACGCATCGGGGCAAGCACCGGAATCGCCAATGCACTGTTCCGCGTAGCACGCGGCGACGACGCCTGGGTCCTGCGCCGCCCACCCGTGGTGAAGAATGACCCGAGCGCGTCAAACACCCACCGCGAGTGGCGCATTCTGCACGCCCTCGAAGGCACACCGGTTCCGCACCCGCAGCCCGTGCTGTACTGTGCTGACACCGACGTACTTGGTTCTGAATTCATGCTGATGGGCGTCGTCGACGGATTCACGCCCGGTTTCGACTTGCCCGAGCCGTTCGCCGGCGATCCCGAATTGCGGCACGGCCTAGCGATGGCCTACGTCGACGGACTGGTCCACCTGGCCGCGGTGGACTGGCGACGGCGCGGTCTGGCTGACCTTGGCAAGCCCGAGGGATTTCTGGAGCGTCAAGTGCC
>NZ_LZJG01000026.1:0-24733 GCF_001667785.1 Mycobacterium sp. E3247
ATGTAGCCATACCGCGCCAGCTGTCGATGGTCTTTGAGGAACGCGACCCCTTCGCCGGTGGGCCCCACGACCACTTCCCAGACGGTCACCGCGCTTCCAGCGCCCCCACTTCAACCGGGCATTGATTGCCGGACAGTGGCATGACCACACAACTTCAGCCGCCCGTCGCGGTGACGCCGCCGCTGCCGACCCGTCGCAACGCCGAGCTGCTGCTGCTGTGCTTCGCCGCGGCCATCACTGTCGCCGCGCTGATCATCGTCGAAGCCAACCAGGACCGTGAAATACGCTGGAACGTCATCACCTACGGGTTGGTGTTCCTGCTCGTGTTCGGTTCGGCGCACATGGCGATCAGGCGCTTCGCGCCCTATACCGACCCGTTGCTGTTGCCAATTGTGGCGCTGCTCAATGGACTTGGCTTGGTGATGATCCACCGGCTCGACCTGGTCAACAACCAGATGAGCGGCCGCCATCACCCCAGCGCCACCCAGCAGATGCTGTGGACGGTGGTCGGGGTCATCACGTTCGCGCTCGTGGTCACGTTCCTCAAAGACCATCGACAGCTGGCGCGGTATGGCTACATCTGCGGGATCACCGGCCTGGTGCTGCTGGTGATTCCCGCGCTGTTGCCGGCATCGTTGTCCGAGCAGAACGGCGCGAAGATCTGGATTCGCTTCCCCGGCTTCTCGTTTCAGCCCGCCGAGTTCTCCAAGATCTTGCTGCTGATCTTCTTCTCCGCCGTGCTGATCGCCAAGCGGGGCCTATTCAACAGCGTCGGAAAGCATTTCATGGGCCTGACCCTGCCGCGCCCACGCGACCTCGCGCCACTGCTGGCCGCGTGGGTGAGCTCGGTGGGCGTGATGGCCTTCGAGAAGGACCTCGGCACCTCGCTGCTGCTCTACGCGTCGTTCTTGGTCGTGGTTTACCTTGCGACACAACGGTTCAGCTGGGTTGTGATCGGCCTGGTGCTGTTCGCGGTGGGCAGCGTCATCGCGTATTTCATCTTCGCGCACGTGCGGGTCCGCGTGCAGATGTGGTGGGACCCGTTCTCCGACCCCGACGGCAGCGGCTATCAGATCGTGCAGTCGCTGTTCAGTTTCGCCACGGGCGGCATCTTCGGCACCGGGCTCGGCAACGGCCAACCCGATACCGTTCCGGCCGCGTCGACCGACTTCATCATCGCGGCCTTCGGTGAAGAGCTGGGGCTGGGAGAAGCGGTGGTAGGTGGAGTGGTCGATGCTGGCGATGCCGCGACACTTGACTCGGGGGCGCCGCTCCCGAGGCCCGGGGATCCCGGCGGCGACGTAGCGCGCGGCGACGGACAGGTGGGCAGCAGGTATTCGGCCAGCAATTGTCGTAGCTGTGACTCGGCCTGGTCCAGGCTGCCGCCCGGCAGCCCGGTTTGCACCTGGACCTGCCCGGGACGGCGCAAGTCCCGCAGAGTCATCAGTTGGCAGTTCGAGTGGCCGGATTGGCCGTAACTGATCAGCGACAGCTCGTTCCGCGCGCTCAGGCAGCCGACCAGATAGGGCTCCTGCAGCGGCAGACCCAGCAAGGACCCCTGGATTCCGCGGACTATCGAGACCTTGCCGTCGTATTCGGTGACGTAATAGTTGCGCTGGATCACCCACCAGGCGATGGCCAGGCCCGACAGAACGAACAACACCGCCAACGTCACGACGAAGAACATCCGGCGCCGTGGCCAGCGGGGCCGGTTGGGGGTTTCTGGTTGGGGCGCAACGCGTTTCGCGGCCTCCTCGCGGGGCCTGATCGCGGAGGCGCGGCCGGCGGAGGTGTTGGGCAACGTCATCTGGTCGTCGTCACCGGAAACCGCGCCGGCCAGAATTGGTTGGGTTTGGCCGTAGTCGTAGTCGACGACATCGGCGACCACCACGGTCACGTTGTCCGGGCCGCCGCCGCGCAGCGCCAGCTCGATGAGGCGGTAGGCGGCTTCGGCCACGTCCGGGATCTGCAGGGCTTCCAGGATGGTCTCGTCGCTGACCGGGTCGCTGAGTCCGTCGGAGCAGAGCAGGTAGCGGTCGCCGGCCCGCGCCTCGCGCATGGTCAGCGTGGGTTCGACCTCGTGACCGGTCAGCGCGCGCATGATCAGCGACCGCTGCGGGTGGCTGTGCGCCTCTTCGCGGGTGATGCGGCCCTCGTCGACGAGGGTCTGGACGAAGGTGTCGTCCTTGGTGATTTGCGTCAGTTCACCGTCACGCAGCAGATAGCCGCGCGAATCGCCGATGTGTACCAAGCCAATTCGGTCGCCCGCGAACAGGATCGCGGTGAGCGTGGTGCCCATTCCCTCGAGTTCGGGCTCCGCCTCCACTTGCGCCGCGATGGCTGCATTGCCGGCGCGCACCGCGGCGTCGAGCTTGGCCAGCAGGTCGCCGCCGGGTTCGTCGTCGTCGAGGTGGGCCAGCGCGGCGATCACCAGTTGGGAGGCGACCTCGCCCGCGGCGTGGCCGCCCATGCCGTCGGCCAGGGCGAGCAGCCGGGCACCGGCGTATACGGAGTCTTCGTTGTTGGCGCGCACCAGGCCGCGATCGCTGCGCGCGGCGTATCGCAGGACCAGGGTCACGGGCGCAACTCCTCGATCCCGGCTTCGCCGGCATCATCGTCGTGAGCGCGGGTCACGGGCGCAACTCCTCGATCCCGGCTTCGCCGGCATCATCGTCGTGAGCGCGGGTCACGGGCGCAGCTCGATCGCCGTCTTGCCGATCCGAATCGGCGTCCCTATGGGAACTCGTACCGCAGTCGTCACCTTTGCCCTGTCAAGGTAAGTGCCGTTTGTCGATCCTAGATCCTCGACGTACCATTCCGAACCGCGCTGAGATAGCCGGGCGTGCCGCGTTGAGGCGTAGTCGTCGGTGAGCACCAGGGTTGAGTCGTCAGCCCGCCCGATCAACACCGGTTGCCCGCTGAGTGTGATGCGGGCCCCGGCCAACGCCCCCTCGGTCACCACCAGGTAGCGCGCGGCGTGCCGGCGTTCCCGCGACGGCAGCAGGGTGCTGCGCAACGTCAAGCCCCGGCGCACCATGACGGCGCCGGTGGGGGCGTAGATATCGGTCCGCAAGATCCGCAACACGGACCAGATGAATACCCACAACAACATCAGAAATCCGGCACGCGTCAGCTGCAGTACGAGTCCCTGCATCTGGCGTCCTTTCCGTCCTGGCGACGTAGTCCCCCCGGCGCCCATGACCCCGAGCACATCGGCAACGTCACGATACTTGGACGGCGGTCGACACGGGGCGAAGCAGGGCAGCGTTGAGCCCAGCGGGTTCAGTGGATCCGGACGATGATCTCCGAGTGGCCCAGCCGGATCACGTCACCATCGGCCAACTGCCATTCCTGCACGGGCGCGTTGTTCACGGTGGTGCCGTTGGTCGAGTTCAGGTCCGACAGGAGCGCCACCTGCCCGTCCCAACGGATCTCGAGGTGACGCCGTGACACGCCGGTGTCGGGCAACCGGAATTGGGCGTCTTGCCCGCGGCCCACGATGTTGGAGCCCTCGCGGAGCTGATAGGTGCGGCCGCTACCGTCGTCGAGCTGCAGCGTGACCGTCGTCCCGGCCGCACCATAGCCGCCGCCGTAAGCGCCGTAGCCGCCGGCCTGCTGGCCGTAGTCGGCGGGCTGGGCGTACTCGGCCTGCTGGCCGTAGTCGTAATCGCGCTGGGGGGCCTCGGGGTACCCGCCGCCCTGGCCGCCGTATCCCCCGCCCGGGACGTTCTCCGCGTACTGCGTGTAGTCGCCGGCGTAATCCTGCCGACCGTAGCCGCCGCCGCCCTGCTGGTATCCCTGCTCGTACCCGCCGGCCTGCTCATAGCCGCCGCCCTGTTCGTACCCGCCGCCCTGCTCCGGGTAGGCCGGCCGCTGCTCGGGCGGAGCGTAGGCACCCTCGTCGGGGCGCGCCGGTCCGCGGCCGTATTCGCCGTACCCGCCGTAGCCCTGCTGGCCGCCGGCGGGCTGACCGCCGCCGGGCGGGCCGTACCCGCCGCCCTGGCGGTAGCCCTGGTCGTAACCTTGGCCGCCGTACCCACCGGGCGCGGGAGGGCGCTGCTCGTACTGCGTCGGGTACCCGCCTTGGCCCTGCTCGGGGTATCCCCCGCCCTGGCCCTGGTAGCCGCGCTGCTCGGGGTATCCCCCCGGGCCTTGGTACCCGCGCTGGTCGGGGTAGCCGCCCGGCGCCTGGTAGCCGCCCTGCTCCGGGTAGCCGCCTTGGCCCTGCTCGGGGTAGCCGGCCTGCTCGGGATGCCGCGGTGGCGGGTAGCCCTGCTGCGGCGGGTAGCCGCCCTGCTCGGGCGGCGGTGGGTACCCACCGCGCGGTTCAGGCGCCGCCTGCGGTTCTGCGCCACCCTCTTGCGGACGCCCGTAGCGGTCGTCGTAATACTCATCGCTGGGCCGCCCCGGCCCCTGAGCCCCGCGGTAGCTCGAATCGTCAGTCATTGGTGCTACTCCTCGTTCTGCGCCGAACGCATTATTTGATTGTGGCCGGACGGGCTCATTGACCGTCGGGCGGGGCTGCACATCGGGGTTGACAGCACCACGGGCGCGGTACTGGCCGGTACGCAGGTTCGACGATTGCTCGAACCGGACGACCACATCACCATACGTTTGCCACTCCTGTTCACGGATGTAGTCGGCCAAGTACCTAGCGAAAGCGCCCGACGTGAGATCAGGGTCGGCGCCCACCTTCTCGAAGTCGTGCCTTCCGAGGGTAATGATGTATTCGTTGGGGGCCAAAAACCGATTTCCATGCAGCCGCTGGACGCCGTCGCGGGCTTCGCGGCGCAGCAGGGCCTCCACCTCCTGCGGAACAATCGATCCGCCGAAGACTCGGGCGAAGGCATTGTCAACGGTGGCCTCAAGCTTGCGCTCGATCCGCGCCGCCAGCCCCCGTTGGCTACTCATGCCCCGCCGTTCGCCTGCACTTGCCGAAGCGTGTCGCTGCTATGCGGCAAACGATGCGCGGAGTGACCTCTCACTCCAGCATGGTATCGACACAGCGCGAGCTCGCGGCACCGTGAAAACTCTGAGAACTGCGTCCGCCCTGCTCAGAGACGTTGGCCCGCAGCGCCGCCCAGGCGCCCGGCCCGACCAGGCAGTTGGGGAATGCGGCTATTAGAGTGATATGGTCCATCGGTTGTTTTTCCGGGCGAGTGGCGGAATGGCAGACGCGCTGGCTTCAGGTGCCAGTGTCCTTCGGGACGTGGGGGTTCAAGTCCCCCTTCGCCCACAGTTGAGCGGTTCTACGAACTGCAGGCACGAAGGTCACGAACTCGAAAAGGGGTCGTGACCTTTGTGTTTGCGTGGGGCCTGGCCGCGGGGGTGCGATTCCAGGTGCCGTAGGGGACTTTGTCCCGTAAGTCCCCGTAATCGTCTACAGATACCCGATCGACGCTGGGGGCCGCACAGCAAAAGGAGTTGTAGGGGCGCGTCGACGAAGTTGATCACCTAGGTGACCCAGGTGGCCGGCGCATCGAACTATGGATCCGGCAGATTTCCCAGGACCAGGGGAAGCGCTGTCACTCGTCGGTGTCGGGCGGGCCCGTCTCGGGTACCGGGAATGGTCCCAGTGCCGCGGGCCACGCCGCGCGCATCTCCCGGAGACGCGCGCAGGCTTCGGCCAACGCCGTATCCACTGCGGCCTCCGCTGCACTGCAGGCTGTGACCTCATCTCTACGCTCTGCAATCGCGCGCTGGTGTGCCTGGCGCTTGGCCTCGCTTGGTGCCGTCCACTTCGGGTCCCGCGTGAGTTTGCCGTCTATGAAGTCCCACCGTGGATTCAGGATCCGCAGGTAATCCTGCTTTGCCACTACGAGTTCATGCTGGGCCTGCGCCCATTCGACGTGACGCCGGGCCTTATCAACTTGAAGCTCGTCGATCAGAGCTTGCTGTGCATGGGCCAGGGCGGTGAGTTCGTCGACAGGGTTCACGGGTGGGTCGCCTCGTTGAGTTGCGCTTGGGCTGCGCCCACTTGCTCGGCCAAGCTGGCGAACGCCTTGGCGATCTCGGCCGCATCGGGGGCCTGCTCGTCCAGAGCGGCGTCGACGGCCCCCAACAGAGCCAGCACCGCGTTCAGTTGATCGCAAAGCCCCGCGCTCGCCCAGTCGGCGCCCGCGGCGGCGACTGCCGCAAGGTGGACGCTCAAAGTGGCGGTGCCGATGAGTTGCCGTGAGGCCGCTATGGGCCGCTTGGCATGTTCGCCGGCCCACTCCTCGGTCAGGGCTTGGATCTGGGGAACGGAGACATTGCCCAGGTGCTGTCGCGCGCGCTGCGCCGCCGTCGGGCCGTCCTCGTCGTCGGCAGCGTCGGGGTCCCGTCCCAACGCCGCATTCAAAGCGAACTCGATGGACTTCTTCGTGACCTCGTTGACCACTTCGACGATCACAGAGGTCCCGATGACGTGACCAGGGACCAGCGGAGCCGCCGCCGCGGCGATCGCCGCAGCCGTCGCCGCGGGCATCACCGCTTGGCCGATCACCACGACGGCAGCCGCGACACCAGCCGCGACGGCCAATCCGCGGACGACGCGGGATCCTCGGCGTAACCACTTGCGAAACCGCGACGGCGTGGCCGCCGGCAGGACGGTCAATGCGACCAACTGCTTGCCCAGTTCCCGTACCTGGGCCCGCACCTCGTCGATGTTGCGTCCATCGCGCTCGACGATCACGGTGGATAACGCTTGCACGAAGGACGTCCCGTACGTGTCGGCCGGCGGCGGCTCCTTATAGCCGAGTGCGTTGAGGGTCTCAACCCAGTTGATGCTCACCGCCGCGCGCAGCCGGGCTCTCTCGCCGGGTGTCAGCGCGTTGTCGGTTCGATGCGCAAGAACCATCCATAACGCATCATCGGCGGCGGTTTCGATGAGAGTGTTGCCGACTTGTGCCGCCGTGCCACGCAAGACTGCGATGTTGGCGTCGGCGTCCAACGCGGCTAACGCTTCAGACGCCGCGTTGACCCGGGCCCGCGTCGCATTCAACTTGTCGACGACATGCCCTTCTAGTACGGGCATGTTGTTTACGGGCTGGGTCATGTCGGTGGTGCCCCCGTCGCAGAAGGCTGGCAGAGGACCTTAATCGTACGGTCGACGTTTCCACTGCACGCCCAAATAACACGGTCGATGACGACGAGACACATACTGTTTAGCCACCCGTTATCCCGTCCGACGGCGCCGACTTGTCTCGTGGCAACGTCAGGCGCCGGTACGCGATCGCCTGCTGATGGCATCAAGCATCTCCACAGTGGATGGCCGAGGGCTGCCCTGATGATGCGGCGAGAAGTCATGTACGAGACAACCGCCTACGCGCTGGCAGCGCGCGGTCTCGCGGGCGGTCCGGCGGCTGTCTGTGTGCTCGACTCGGGACGGGCTTCGACGGAATAGCTGTCGCACCGCTACGACGACTGCAACCACCGCTGAACGTCAGGCGTAACCGCGTCGGTGATGTCGTCGTATTCGGGGTGCTTCTTGAGCACGGTGCCGATCATCGAGCACACCGGAACGATGCGCTTGCCTTCGTCCCGGGCTTCGTTGAGCGCCTCTTCGACGAGAATCGTGGCCAGGCCGCGTCCGCCGTACGCCGGGTCGATTTCGGTGTGGTAGAAAACCCGCTGGTCGCCACGGTCGGCGAAGTCGGCGAGGCCGACCTGCTTGCCGTCCACGGCAATGGTGTAGCGGCCGTCCTCGAGGCTGACGGTCGCTTCGGCTCCTGTCTTGTCGGTGGTCATGTGTTTCCCTTTCGTTGCGGTACGGGTCGAGGCCGCAGCCGCGTGGTCGGCAGCGGCGGGGCGGGCAGGCGGGCAAGCGAACCCCGGTAACCGTGGACGGCGCCGAAACGATCGTCGCCGTCCTCCCACAGTTGGCGGTACTCCAGGATGTCCTCGTGGCTTCGTCCGACGAAGTTCCACCACATCACCAACTCCTCGGTGAACGGTGTCCCACCGAGTAGCAGTACCCGCGCCCGCCCCTCCCCCACGTTCCGCAGGCGCAGCGCGGATCGGCCGGGGTTCAGGTAGGCCAGCTCGGCGGCCGCCAGAGCGGCATCCTCCACCTGGACGAAACCTGCATCGCCGAGCACACCGTGCTCGAATGTCGGGTCGACATCGACGTCCAGGCGAGCTCCGACGCCGAGATCGATCTGGGCGCCCAGCAGCGAAGTAAAGGTGTGTACCGGGGAACGGCTGCCCGCCAGCTCCCCGAGAAACACACGCACCGTCGCACCGGAAATCGCCACCGGCTCCGGCACGTAGTGGGCGAAGTCGCGACCGGTGTCCCGAGCCGCTCCGGGTAGCGCCACCCAGAGCTGCACGCCGTGCAAGACGGCCGGCGACTCTACCGACACCTCGGAGTGACAGATACCGGCACCCGCGGTCATCAGGTTCAGCTCACCAGGCCGTACCACAGCGCGCACACGGGCGCTGTCGTTGTGCTCCACTTTCCCACTGAACAACCAACTCACCGTCTGTAGTCCGGTGTGCGGATGCGGCGGAACGTCCATGCGCGTCGCCGCAGGGCCGTAGTGGTCGATGAAGCACCACGCCCCGATCAGCGAGCGCTGGCGTTGCGGAAGCGTGCGATGCACCTGCATGGCGCGGGGCCCGCCCAACGGAACCTCCCGGGGCCGCAGCACTTCGACGCCCACGCTTGGCGAAGCCGCGCAGGCGACTTCGACCGGCGCCGGCTCGAGGTTACTCATCGCACCCGACGGTACCCATACGCCATTACTTGCGTGGCGGCCGGAGCACCTTCATGGCCAGCCGCATGACGGGTTCGGGCACTCGGTCCTGCATCGACAGTGCGGTATCGGCGGCGCGGGACCGCAGCGGGGTGCCGCGGCCGAAAACCCGGTTCAACGGTCCGCCCGACGGCTCGAGCACGACGTGCAGTGGCGGCGTGCCGACGGTGGCGCCCAGCGCGTTGGCGATCACCATCCGCTGGATTTCGCTGGTGCCTTCAAAGATGGTGTACAGCTTGGCATCCCGATACCACTTCTCCACCGGGTGATCCGTGATGTAACCCCAGCCGCCCATGGTTTGAAGGGCGCGTTCGGTCGCCTTCACGGCCACCTCGCTGGCGGCCATCTTCGACATCGAGCCTTCCCCGCGTTCGAAGGGAACGTTGTTGGCCGCCATCCACGACGCTCGCCATGTCAACAGCCGGGCGGCGTCGATCTGGGTGGCCAGCTCCGCCAGCGGGAAGGCGATGCCCTGATTGTCGATGATCGGCGCGCCGAAGGCCTCGCGCTCGGTGGCGTATGCCGTTGCGTACTCCAGCGCGGCGCGCGCGATCCCGATGGCCTGGGCGGCGACCATGGGCCGGGTCTGTTCGAACGTGCCCAATGTCGCCGACCCCGAACGCTTCCCGCCCGCCACCACCTCACGCGCCTTCGCGAGCTTGTGCTCCAGTTTCTCTTGTCCACCAAGCAGATTCGCGGCCGGCACCCGGACGCCTTCGAACAACAGCTCGGCGGTGTGGGAGGCGCGGCAGCCCAGCTTGTCCAGCTTCCGCACCAGCTTCAACCCGGGCGTGCCACCGGGCACCGCGAACAGCGCCTGGCCGCGGTGGCCGAGCTCCTCGTCGACGACGGCGTTGACCACATGCACGTTGGCGATCCCGCCGTTGCCGATCCACATCTTGTGGCCGTCGATGATCCAGTCGTCACCGTCGCGGCGCGCGCGGGTGCGCAGATTGCGTACGTCGCTGCCGCCCTCGGGTTCGGAGATCGCCAGCGCCGCGAGCTTGAGATCGCCTGGGGTGCCGAAGCATTCGGGCGCCCACTCCACCATCTGCTCTGGCGACGCGGCCTGTCCGATCGCCGACAGGGCCAATGCGGGCATCACGATCGCCAACCCGATCCCGGCGCAGCCCCAAAACAGCTCCTCCATGAACATCGGCAGCGAGAGGCCGGTCGGATCGCCGATCAGGTCACGGTAGAACAGCGGGCTGTAAAAGCCGCGTTGGGCCGCCTCCTCCAACACCGGCCACGGGAACTCCTGCCGTTGGTCGTAGTGGAGCGCCACGGGGCGGATCACTTCTTCGGCGAACTCGTGGGTCCGTCGGGCCAGGTCGTGCTGCGCTGCGGTCGGGGTCAGGTCGAACGTCATGGATCCCGCCTTTGGGTCGACAGACTCGGTCGTGCCGCCCGTCTACCCCGTCGACCAGGTCAGCAAACTGGCCCGCGAAGGAAGCTCAGGCGGCCGAGCGCGGCCCCACCTGTGCGAGCGGCAGGTGCAGCACCACCGCGGCAACCGCAACGGCCTCGTGTTCGTGGTTGGCGAGCAGGGCCGCGTTCTCGGGCAGCTGACGCGAATTGATCTCGCCGGACGCGATGCGCCGCAGCACCTCGTGGGCCTGCGCGAGCTGTTCGCGCTTGCGGTATTGGCCCCCCGGCAGTTTGACGCCGGCCCACACGCCGTATTCCTCGCGGTGCGCGATGGCGTGCTGGGCGCATTGGCGTTGCTGCGCCAGCGGACAACGGCGCAGGCATTGGATCCGCGCCTCGACGGCCGACCGCTCGTACGCACGGGCCTTCGCGGCGCCGTCACCACCGTCGTCGTCGGGGTAGCCGAACCAAAGTTCCGGGTTGGCAGCGCAGGGGTGTCCCATGTCGGTCTCCTTGTCGAGCGTGAAACGTAGACAGAAGCGTATACAGACATGGAGTCACTGCGCAAGAGAAACGTGACAGAAACGTATATCTACAGCGATACGACCCGGCGTGTGTAATATCCGGCCTATGGCCGGAGCGTGCGATGAGCCGTGAATCGGCCGGCGCGGCGATCCGCGCCCTCCGGGAGTCACGCGACTGGTCGTTGGCCGACCTGGCCGCCGTCACCGGCGTCAGCATCATGGGTTTGAGTTTCCTGGAGCGGGGCGCCCGCAAGCCCCACAAAAGCACAGTTCAAAAGGTTGAGAATGGGCTGGGCCTGCCGCCCGGTACGTATTCGCGGCTGTTGGTGGCCGCCGATCCGGATGCGGAACTAGCCCGGCTGATGGCTGCGCAACCGCCCGCCGTCGAGCCCGCACGGCGCACCGGACCAGTGGTCGTAGACCGGCACAGCGACACGGAAGTGCTGGAAGGCTATGCCGAAGCTCAGCTCGAAGCTCTCAAATCCGTCATCGATCGCTTGCCTGCGACAACATCAAACGAATATGAGACGTATATTCTGTCTGTGATCGCTCAGTGCGTGAAGGCAGAACTGCTGGCCGCCGGTTCCTGGCGGGTCGCGGTGAACGCCGGCGCGGACTCCACCGACCGCCTGATGGACCATCTCCAAGCCCTCGAGGCGACTCGAACTGCGCTGCTCAAGCGGATGCCGACCAGCTTGAGCGCGCGCTTCGACCGGGCATGCGCCCGATCGTCCTTGCCGGAGACGATCATCGCCGCGCTGGTCGGCGTCGACGTCGGGGAAATGTGGGACATCCGCAACCGGGGCGTTATTCCACTTGGAGCGCTCCCTCGCGTCCGCGCCTTCACCGCCGCCGTCGAATCCGAAGCCCCACAAGCCGAGGAGGCGCAGTGACCCACAGCGATATCGAGCTGCTGAGCCGCGCTCACGACCTGTTCGCCGGCGGCACTCGGCCCCCATCACTGGATGCGGGCACGGGACACTATCGCACCCTTTTGCGCGCAGCCGGCGGGTTGAACGACGCCTTGGCGCACGGGGGTTACCGGCTCGCCGCGGATCACGGCCGGCAACGGCTCGCCACGGCTGCCGCCGCGGATACCGCCGCAGCCGGCGTCATCGCCGGTGCTCTACGCGAGCGGGCCGAGGCCCGTGATCTGACCCGGGGCGTACTCGACGAAGCACGAGCCGACGCAGCCGTCCCGGTGACACCGATGGCCCAGCGCGAAGCGATGCGTCGCCGCGCGGCGCGACTGCGGACCCAACGCGCCCACGTTTTATCGGCCCGCCTCCGGGCGCGACGACGCGTGGGGGAACTGCGTTCGCTGCGCTACCAACTCCTGCGCCACCGCGCCGGGGGGTCGGGATCGACCGGGCGCGCCGCAATCGCGGTGCGCGCCGCACTGTCGCGCCTTGGCCGACCTTACGTCTGGGGTGCGACCGGCCCCGACCGGTTCGATTGTTCGGGGCTGGTGCAGTGGAGCTACGCGCAAGCGGGAATTCGCCTGGGCCGCACCACCTATCAGCAGATCAACGACGGGATCCCGGTGACTCGTTCGCAAGTCCGCGCCGGTGATCTGGTCTTCCCGCACGCCGGACACGTCCAGCTGGCCATCGGCAACAACCTGGTGGTCGAAGCGCCCTACTCGGGAGCCTCGGTCCGGATCAGCCGGCTGGGCGCCAACGTCGCTATTCGCCGACCGCTATGACGAACAGGGTGAGTCGATGACGGAACAAGCCGGACCCTCGGTAGCCGCCATGCAGGCACGGCAATCAGACCTGGCCGGCCAGCACGGTACGGCGGCCGACGCCGACCGCGTGCTGGCCGAAGTGCTGGCCAGCGCCCACGCCGCCACGCGCGAAGGCGCCAGGCGATTGGATGCCATCGCCGAGCAGATCGACCATGCCACCGCGCATCAGGCGAACCTTGCGCTGGACACGCCGACGGGGGCGCGTGAGTTTCAGCGGTTTCTGCTCGCCAAGCAGCGCGAGATCACCGCGGTCGTCGAGGAGGCGCGTGAACTCGGTCGAGCGAAAAAGGCTGTACTGGAAGGCCTTCGGGACGGGTACAGCTCGGGCAACGGCTAGCAAGGCAAGCATCACCGTGTCATCCACAATCGCTTGGCGCAGTGAATTGTCCACCGGAAAGGGTCTGGGTACTGTCGCCGGGCATGGAGGGGCCGCGACACCTGCCGCAAAGACAAGCGGTGACCGCAGCGCCGGTCGGCTAGCTGATGTCGGCGTACGAGGAGCTGCTTGCCGCGGTGAAATATGCCCGGGACCAAACCGGTGACCCCAACGCGTGGCAGGCGGGCCTGTCGCCCACTGAGCTGGCCGCCGTGATCACCCCCACGGCGCGTCCCGAGCGGCTCCAGGCGATCGTTGACAAGATCCGTCAGCAGCATGTGGCGATGCCGGAAGGAGAGAAGGGCGAGGCGGCGGAAGCCATCTCGCGAGCCGAAGCCGCACTGTCGCACCAGAATTCAGCGAGTTCTCAGCTGGACATGCAGGTGATCACGGCCATCTTGAACGCCCACCTCAACACCGTCGAAGGCGGCCAGGCGTTGGCGAAGTTGCAGCAGGACACCGAAGCCGCGGTGCGGACGCGGTCGGATTTGGACACCCCGGCCGGGGCGCGCGATTTCCAGCGCTTTCTGATCGGCAAACTCCGCGACATTCGCGCGGTGGTCCTCGACGCGAGCCTCGACGACACGTCGAAGTCGGCACTGATGGCGGCATGGACGTCGCTGTACGACGCGTCCAAGAATCAGTCGAACACTTCCGAAGAACGCCCCTCGGCCAGGGTGTCGTCCGACGCCGATGCGGCCACCGCGCCGGCCACGGGCGAGTCCGACTGGGATCCGCTGCTGGATTCGTTGTTGGCAGACGACCCGGGCCTGCCACCCGATGATTCGTCGGGAACGGTTGTGCCGGAGGGTGTGACCGCTCCCCCCGCGCCCTTGGCTCCTGTGCCGCCGACAATGCCCAGCCTCGCGTCCGGACTGCCGAGCCTCGGCGCGCCGCCGAGCGGGTTCTCGCTTCCCGGCCTGCAGGGTGACGACGGAACGGATCCTGCACTGCAGGGCCTCGACGACGAAGGCGTGCTGGACCCCACCGACGACGATGCGAAGACGGACCCATCGTCGGATGAACCGGGCGACCAAGACGGGGACGCCGCCCGGGACGCGTCGGCGGTGGGAGATGCATCGACTCCGGCCGGTCCCACCACGGTGACCCTGCCCGACGGTGAGACGGTGACGGCGGCCAGTCCCCAGCTGGCGGCTGCGATCAGGGCCGCGGTCGGTGGAGTGGCGATACCGGATGCCTTCCAGCAGCAAGGAATAACGATTCCACCGCCGGGCACCGCGATCACCGAACCGGTCGACGTGTCGCACGTGGCTCCGGCGGACATCGGAATGTTCATCGACCGGCACGCCCTTGCCCTCGGCCCGGGCAAGGCCCTTCTCGATGGCCAAATCCAAGACATCGCCACCGTGAGCGGACCAAGCTTTCTAGGCTGGGAGCATCCACCGGCGGCGGCCGCGATCGCGACCGCACCGACGAAGCCAGACACACCGACACCCACCCGGCCGGCGAGTTGGCCGGCCACCTGACAATAGTGATCCCGCCGGTCTGGCCGGCGGACGGGAAAAGGAGACAGCGGATGGCAGATTCGATCCATGTGGTGCCCGCGCACTTGCGTGAAGCCGCTGCGCGTCACCAGGAGACGTCCGAGTACTTACGCACGGTGCCGTCCTCGCACGAGGCCATCCAGGAAAGCCTGGACTCGCTGGGCCCCATCTTCGGTGAACTTCGTGACGCCGGGCGCGAACTGCTCGAGCTCAGACGCCAGTGCTATGAGCAACAAGCAGCCGACCACGCCGATTTGGCGGACAAACTCAGGGCGTCGGCAACGATGTGGGAACAGCACGAGCAGGATGCGGCGCGCAACCTCGGCGGCATTGCTGACCGCGGTCGATGACGGACGCGAACCCCGCTTTTGACACCGTTCACCCGAGTGGGCACATCCTCGTCCGCTCTTGCCGCGGCGGGTACATGCACAGCGTCGCCCTGAGCGAAGAGGCGATGGATACCGACGCCGACACACTGGCACGAGGCATCTTGCTGACGGCCGACGTGTCTTGCCTGAAGGCATTGCTGGAAATCCGCGAGGAAATCCTGGCGGCCGGACACACTCCCTCGGCAGAGGTGCCGACCCCGCGAGACCTCGATGCGGCGATCGAGAAGCTACTGGCACATAAGCTGCGCCGCCGCGGCGGCTCGACCTAACCGGTTCCGCCCACCTAGAGCACCCAGGTCTTGGCCGCCTCGGGATCTGGAGCGATATCCGTGGGTGGCTCTACGGGATTGGGGCCGAACAACTCTCGTGCGCGAGCGAGCAGGGCACGCACCTCGTCGAGTTGCTGCTGCAGGGCAGATTCAGCCATATCTCCACGCTACCCAGGCCGTCACAGCTGCACAATTCACCGACCGAATAGGCGATTCATCAGCTCCCGGTACGCTTAGCCGGTGGCGATCTTCGGTCGGATGACGGCGCGTCAGCGCCTCCGGAGAGCTACCCGGGAATCACTGTCGATGCCGGCCTTCAGCTCTCCCATCGATTGCACCCCGTGGGTGATCGGTGGGCTTTGGCCTGCCGAGCTTTCCACGATCACCGCCGAAAACACCGCGCTTGCAGACTATCTGAGGACTGACCTACGGCGAATCGCCGACAGCGCGAACGAGCAGCTCAAGATGATCAAACGTGCGGGTCTGGCCGATTTGCCCCGCCAGGCGGAGGAGACCCGGGTCATCGATGAATCGCGTGCCCGCGCGGTGCGGCGCGTCGAATCGACGATCCGCCAGCTGCGCGCCTCGAACGCCGGGGTGACCGTCGGGCATCCCGGCCCGCACTTCGCCGGACCACCGGCACCGGGCATGGATCAGACCCAAGTCATTCCTTCGGTGACGGACGCGGAACCTTCCAATGCGCCCACCAGGACTGTGCGTAAGCCACGCTGGCGGATCGCCGACAAGCCCGCTCCGGTCGGGCCGCAAGACGGTGACGACGCCGCTCCGCCTCCGGATGAGACGACCGCCCAGGAGGAGACCCAGGTCATACCGCCTGCCGTTGATGCGGAGCCCGTCGCCAACGGCCGCCACCACGTGGAGGCGCCGGTCCCGGCGCCGGTCCCGGACGAGACGCGGCCCGCCCAAGAGCATGCGCCCGACGACGACGCAGCGGCGGCTTCTCTTGCGGAGACCCAGGTCATCCCCACCATCAGCGAGGACGTGCCCGCGATTGACGAGCCGGCCGGGAGCGCGGAGCCCGTCGCCGACGGTCGCCACCACCTGGAAGTGCAAGAGCGGGCGATCGATCAGGCCGCACCCGAGTGGGCTCCAGAACCGGTGGACGACACCACGGTGGGCTCGACGGAGGAGACTCAGGTCATCCCGGCGATCACCGAGGCCCTGCCCGTCGCCGACGAGCCGGCGGACAGCGGTCGTCACCATGCGGTCGTCGGCGATCCCGCCACGGGCCGCGATGATCCGCCTCCCCAGGAGCCGCCCCGCCCGCCCTCCGAAAAAACCGTCACTGCAACAGGTTTCGATGTCGAGCGACTGAGCCGACTCCTCGAGTTCGTGGTCCGCCAGGAGCCGCGGTTGAACTGGGCGGTCGGTGATCGTGCGGACGGCACGACAGTTTTGGTCACCGACCTCGCCCACGGATGGATACCGGCCGGCATCACGCTGCCGGCCGGCGTGCGGTTGCTGGAACCGGGGCAACGCAGCGGCAGGGTCACCGCGTTGCTCGGGGACGCCGTGCGCGTCGTGACCTACGCTCCCGGTGCTTCGCTGCGCCGCTCGGTCGACTTCGCCGCGACCAAGTCGTCGTTGGAACCGCGCGAGCTGCCAGCCATCGAGGACCTGCGCAGAGTGCTGAGCGACACCACGCGCCGCTTCGACGGACTCCCCCGGATTGTGCAGAGGCTGGCCGACGCGGCCGCCGCGGAGGCCTTCATCGTCGACCAGGAGGTCGACGTGCTGCGGGTGCACCTCGATACGGCGCGCTACCAGCTTTTGGTCCAGTACCCGGCCGTGAATCCGGCGCTTCTGCTCAAATGTTTGTTGATGGCCGCCACCGAAGGCATCGCGAGCGGAGACGCGGTGTCGGCGAACTATCACCTCGCCTGGTATCAGAAACTCGCCAGCCCGCCGCCCAGCACATAGGCCACGGGTGGTTGCGCGCAACCAGGATTTTGAATTGACGCTGGTGGGAGGGGTCGACATACTGTGACCGTGTCGGGTTCGGGCAGGCGCGCGAATCTCAGCGATAAGGATCTCGTCGAATCAGTTCTGCGCGAACTGAGCGAAGCCGCCGACAAATGGGAAGCCCTCGTGGCCCAGGCCGAGGCCGTCACCTACAGTGTCGACCTCGGTGACATCTATGCCGTGGCGAATTCCGACGGACGGTTACTCAAGCTGAACCTGCACCCGAGCGTGATGACCGGATACGCCCACGGCGAGCTCGCCGACAGGCTCAATCTGGCGATTTCGGCGCTGCGTGAAGAGGCCGAGGCCGAGAACCGGGCAAGTTACGGCGGCCCGCTCCACTAACGCGCGCACGCGCGCTCATCGACCGTCGCCGGGTCGGATGGGCGCCGGCTCTCTTCGCGCGCACGCGCGCTCATCGACCGTCGCCGGGCGGTCCCGCGAAGGCTTGCGCAATCTCCAGCCAGCGCTGGGCGTCGGCCCCGTGCGCCGTGATGTCCAGAGCGCTGAGTGGGCGGCGCTGCGTGACCAGGAAGCAGAAGTCTTCGGCCGAACCGGTGACCCGCTGCACCGCGTCGGGAGGTCCCCAGCTCCAGGTGTCGCCCCCGGGTCCGTGCAGCTCGACCAGAAACGGCTCGGCCGGAGCAGGCAGATTGTTGACGAAAAACGCGTAGTCGCGGGTGCGCACCCCCAGGTGGGCGATCGACCGCAGCCGGTCGGTGGCCACCCGCTTGACGCCCAGCGCGTCGGCCACGTCCAGCCCGTGAGCCCAGGTCTCCATCAACCGCGCGGTAGCCATCGACGCCGCACTCATCGGCGGCCCGAACCAGGGAAGCTTGCGCCCAGCGGGAACGTTCAGCAGCTCGTCGTGCAGCCGGCCACGGGTGGCCCGCCAATCGGCGAGCAATTCGGCCAGCGCCAGAGTCGCCAACTCCGCCGCGCCCGCGTCGACGAAGCCCGTTGGGTCGTCGGCGGCGGCCTTGAGCTGTTCGGCGAACCCCGCCTCGTCGGTGACCGAGGTCAGCGCGACCCGGTCGGTCCACAACAGGTGGCCGATCTGATGCGCGATGGTCCAGCCCGGCGCGGGCGTCGGATCGGCCCAGCGTTCGGCCGGCAGCTCCGCCACCAGGGCGTCAAGCTCATCGCTTTCCGCACGTAGATCGGCCACGATCAGTTCGGGACCCGCCATCATTGCCTCCGCTCGTCCATCGCCCCCGCCGGGTAGCGATTATTCGCCTGCTCGCCGCGCCGGCCCAGGAAGCTGTGCATGGCGAGACCGGCCAGATACAGACCCGAGCCGAACAATGCGAATGCCGGTGCATGCCCGTCGGCGGGAATCAACGCCGCGGCCACCGTGATCGAGACGATGAACGAGACCCAGAACAGCGCGTCCTGGACGGCGAACACGTGCCCGCGAAGGGCGTCATCGACGTCCATCTGCATCGCCGAGTCGGCGCACAGCTTGACCATCTGTCCGGTCACACCGAGGAAGAAGCCGCACGCCACCATGATCGGCAGCACTAGCTCCGCGCCGGTGACCTCGATGATCGCCGACATCGCCAACGCGCCGTTCACCGTCCTGTAGCGCCCCCAGCGACGGACCGCGGGCGGAGTCAGCACGTTGGCCAGGAACGCGCCCAGGCCGGCGGCGCCGAAGAACAGCAGCGCGGTCCCCAATCCCCCGGCTTGGGGATCGGTCATGTGGTGGACGAGCAACAGCACCAGCAAGGAATTGATGCCGATCACCATGCGATGGGCGGCCAGGCCGGACAAGGTGGCGGAGACCGTCGGCCGTTGGGCGACCGTGCGCGCGCCGTGCAGCCAACCGGTGACCACGGCGTAGACAACCGGCCCATGGATCGCCCGCTTGGTGTCGTCCGGGCCCAACACGCGGGAGCCGAACCGCCACGACAGCAGTAAGGCGATCAACACCGGAATCGCGGTGAGGAAGATGATCGCCGAGGCGCCCTTGTCGCCGGCGCCGAACACGAACCGGGGAACGAGCATGAAGTTGGCGCCGATGAAGGCGGCGACGGCCCCGGCCGCGTTCGCTGCGGCGTTCATGGTCACCACCTGTTCGCGCGGCACGACATGCGGCAGCGACGCCGACAGCCCGGACGCGACGAACCGCGCCAGGCCGTTGGCGAACAGCGCGCCCAATAACAGCGGCAGGTCGCCTGCCCGGACGGCCAGGATGGTCCCGATGGCGGCGATCAGGATGAGGCGGCCGGCGTTGGCACCGACGAGCACCAGCCGCCGGTCCCAGCGGTCCATCAGCGCTCCCGCGAACGGTCCCAACAGCGAGTAAGGCAGGAACAACACGGTGAACGCCCGCGCGATCGCCATCGGATCGGCGGCACGGTCCGGATTGAACAGCAACGCTCCCGCGAGCCCCGCCTGAAACAGACCGTCACCGAATTGACTCGCCATGCGCACCTGCAGCAGCCGCCAGAAGTCTGGCAAACCGCGCACCGACCGCCATATTTCGGCGGGTGCGCTTGAGTGCATCCGGGATTGGATCACAAAACCGACTTCCACGAGGGGGGCTAGCAAGCTCGCCGCGATCCGAGCCGCTTTACCAACAGTACAAATCTTCACGCCCCGGGCTTGATTCGCCCGGGCGGCAAGCACCGGATGCGATGATGGTGGGGTGCCGCCGCCCGAGGATCCAGAGGACTATGTCGCGCCGGCCGCGCAGCGAGTGCGCGCGGGTACCTTGCTGCTGGCCAACACCGATCTCTTCGAACCGACGTTCCGGCGCAGCGTGATCTACATCGTCGAACACAACGACGGCGGGACGTTGGGGGTGGTGCTGAACCGCGCCAGCGAGACCGCGGTCTACAACGTGCTGCCGCAGTGGACCAAATTGGCGGCCAAGCCGAAGACGATGTTCATCGGCGGACCGGTGAAGCGTGACGCGGCCCTGTGCCTGGCGACGTTGCGAGTCGGCGCCGATCCGGCGGGTGTTGCGGGCCTGCGGCACGTGGCCGGGCGGGTGGTGATGGTCGATCTGGACGCCGAGCCAGACACGATCGCGCCGCTGGTCGAGGGGGTGCGGATCTTCGCGGGCTACTCCGGCTGGACCATCGGCCAGCTGGAAGGCGAAATCGAACGCGACGACTGGATCGTCCTGTCCGCGTTGCCATCTGACGTTTTGACGGGGGCTCGATCAGACCTGTGGGGGCAGGTGCTTCGTCGCCAGCCGCTGCCTCTGTCGCTGCTGGCCACCCATCCGATCGACCTCAGCCGCAACTAGCTCTACTCCCCCCGGCGTCCGGGGTTCCGGCGGATGTCAGTGGCAGGACTGCGTGCAGCCGGTGCAGGTCCCCGCGCACGCGGGTGCGGCCGCCTCTTGCCGCAGCGCGAAGCGCGCGCTCTGCCAGGATCCGGCGGCGACCGTCCCGACGGCTCCGGTGACGCAGACGATCAGCACCACCAGCGCGGTGTGCGGGGATGCGGCCAGCGCCACCACCCCGCCGGCGGCCAGCATGATCGCCGCGGCCAGCTGCGCCGGTGCCATGGACCGCAGCGCCAGCGCGGTGGGGTCGACATTCTGGGGGTGCGCCAGCGACCACGTTCCGAATCCGGCGGCGGCCACCGCCGCACACATGCACAGCACGCCCGCAATCAGCATGGGCTCACAATACGAGCCCGGCCGTCGGCCCGCTCAGTGGGCTCCGGCGGTGTCGGGGCGGGGGGCTAGTGCTGCAGGAATGAGAAGTTGGGCAGCGGGGGCAGGCCTGGAACCAGGGCCAGCAGGTTCGGCGCCGGCTGCCGGCTCGGGGCGGGCGCCTGCACCGGGAGGCGCACCGGGGCGGTGGCCGAGGTCTGCGTCAGCGGAGCCACCGCCGGCGCCTGCCCGACCGGAGCGGCGGCGGGTGCCTGCCCGACCGGAGCGGCGGCGGGTGCCTGCCCGACGGGGGCGGTGACCGCCGTCTGCCCGGGAAGCCCGACCGGCGAGGCGGCGGGCGTCTGGGCCGGCGCGGGGACGGGGGCCCCGGGAACGGTCACGCGGAAGCCGTTGACGATGGCGTCCGTGGCCGGTGCGTCGGCGACGGCCACCGCGCGATCGGTGGTCACGGCGAGCGACACCAGGTACTTGTCCGGCCCCGAGGTGGCGATGACGTGGCGCCGCGAGGTGTTCAGCGTCATGTCGCCGTCACGGTAGGTACCTTCGACGATCGACGACGGGAAGCCGCCGAAATCGGCCATCGAGGCGTTCGTGGGCTGCCAGGCGAGGAGCTTCTGGCTGTCGACGTAGCCGTGCGAGATGGCCTCTCTGGGATCGAAGTTGCCGACCAGCCTGTACACCACCACCTGCGCATTCGAGCTATAAATGCTGCTGCCCTGCCGGTCGGCGATCACCGCGAAGGCGTCCGGCACGTTGGGATCGGGCACCTGAGTCCAGCGGGCCGGCACCGGCAAGGTGATGTCGAGCGCCTTGAGTCCCTGCGGCTTCTGCGCCTCGAGCTTGACCCCTTTGGACTCCAAGTATTCGCGGATGGTCCCGGAGGTGGCGGGAGTGACCGCGGGGGCGACCGGCGCGGCGGGTGTGACCGCGGAAGGCGCGGAAGCGCCCGGGGCCGCAGGCGACGCGACGGGGTTCGACGCCGGCGGTGTGGCGAGCAATCGGTTGGTCGGCGCCTGCGCGGGCACGGCGGTGACGTTCTGCGGCGCCGGCGCCGGGATCGCGGGAACGGGTGCCGGGGCGGGAATCAGGGGATCTGCGGATGCCTGGGCGCTGGTGAGAACCGCCAGGCCGATCAGGCCGGCGACCATACCCCCGAGAAGCACACGGTGGGCGGGGAGGGTCTCGATCATCTGCGTCGGTCCTTCCAATGGCGCACTGCCAGCAGTTAGAGGCCGACTGTAACTACAGGTCAAAGGCGGTGAATAGGCCCGAGACAGACCTGGGATGAACCTCTGATCCGTGCGCAACGGAACCGAGACCATCCTGTGGCCGGGCGGTCGGGCCGCGGCCATCCTTATACCCTGTTCAGGTGACCGACTCCCCGACCACCGCCGCCGCGGGCAACTCCGGTGCCGTTCAGACGGACTCCGATGCACCGACGTATCGCTACACCGCGGCGCTGGCGGGGCGGATCGAGAGCACCTGGCAGGAGAACTGGGCCAGGCTCGGCACGTTCAACGTGCCCAACCCGGTCGGTTCGCTGGCCCCGACGGACGGCACCCCGGTCCCCGCTGACAAGTTGTTCGTGCAGGACATGTTTCCCTATCCCTCGGGGGAGGGACTGCACGTCGGCCACCCCTTGGGCTACATCGCCACCGACGTCTACGCCCGCTACTACCGGATGACGGGACATAACGTCCTGCACGCGTTGGGTTTCGACGCCTTCGGGCTGCCAGCCGAGCAGTACGCCGTGCAGACCGGCACCCATCCGCGCACCCGGACCGAGGCCAACGTGGTGAACTTCCGGCGTCAGCTGGGCCGGCTGGGCCTGGGTCACGACAGCCGGCGCAGCTTTTCGACCACCGACGTCGAGTTCTACAAGTGGACGCAATGGATCTTCCTGCAGATCTACAACGCCTGGTTCGACACCGCGGCCGGCAAGGCCCGCCCGATCACCGAGCTGATCGCCGAATTCGACTCCGGCACAAGGAACCTCGAGGACGGACGGGACTGGGCCACGTTGTCGGTGGGGGAGCGGGCCGACGTGATCGACGGCTACCGCCTGGTCTACCGCGCCGACTCGATGGTGAATTGGTGCCCCGGGCTCGGCACGGTGCTGGCCAACGAAGAGGTCACCGCAGACGGCCGCAGCGATCGCGGCAACTTCCCAGTCTTCCGGAAGCGGTTGCGGCAGTGGATGATGCGCATCACCGCCTACGCCGACCGGCTGCTCGACGACCTGGACGTGCTGGACTGGCCGGAACCCGTCAAGACCATGCAACGCAATTGGATCGGCCGCTCCACCGGCACCCGGGCGCTGTTCTCGGCGCACGGCACCGGCGGCGAGAGGGTCGACATCGAGGTGTTCACCACCCGGCCCGACACCATGTTCGGTGCCACCTACCTGGTGCTGGCTCCCGAGCACGACCTGGTCGACGGGCTGATCGCTGTCGCCTGGCCGGAGGGCACCGACCCGCGGTGGACGTACGGCGCCGCGACGCCGGGGGAGGCGGTCGCCGCCTACCGACGGGCGATCGCGGCGAAGTCCGACCTCGAGCGCCAGGAGAGCAGGGACAAGACCGGAGTCTTTCTCGGCAGTTACGCGACCAACCCCGCCAACGGGAAACCGGTGCCGATCTTCATCGCCGACTACGTGCTGGCCGGCTACGGCACCGGCGCGATCATGGCGGTTCCCGGCCACGACCAGCGCGACTGGGACTTCGCCAACGAATTCGGCCTGCCGATCTTGGAAGTCATTGCCGGAGGCGGCATCTCGGAGGCCGCGTACGCGGGGGACGGCGTGCTGGTCAATTCCGGTTACCTCGACGGGATGGACGTCGCGTCGGCGAAGGAGGCGATCACCGCCCGCCTGGAAGCGGACGGCCGCGGTTGGGCCAGGATCGAATTCAAGCTGCGGGACTGGCTTTTCGCCCGGCAACGCTACTGGGGCGAACCGTTTCCTATCGTCTACGACAGCGACGGGCGCGCCCACGCGCTCGGCGAGGCCGCGCTGCCGGTCGAGCTCCCCGATGTGCCCGACTATTCCCCGGTGCTGTTCGACCCCGACGACGCCGACAGCGAACCGTCGCCACCGCTGGCCAAGGCGACCGACTGGGTGCACGTCGAACTCGACCTGGGCGACGGCCTGCGGCCCTACACCCGCGACACCAACGTGATGCCGCAGTGGGCCGGCAGCTCCTGGTACGAACTGCGCTACACCGATCCGCACAACTCGGAGCGGTTGTGCGCCAAGGAGAATGAGGCTTACTGGATGGGCCCACGGCCCGCCGAGCACGGCCCGCAGGACCCCGGCGGTGTCGACCTCTACGTCGGTGGTGCCGAGCACGCGGTGCTGCACCTGCTGTACGCGAGGTTCTGGCACAAGGTGTTGTACGACCTGGGCCACGTCAGTTCCCGGGAGCCGTACCGCCGCCTGGTCAACCAGGGTTACATTCAAGCCTTCGCCTACACCGATTCGCGCGGTTCATACGTTCCCGCCGACGAGGTGGTCGAGCGCGCCGGCCGCTTCTTCTACGGGGGGCCGGACGGCGAGATCGAGGTCTTCCAGGAATTCGGGAAAATCGGGAAGAGCCTCAAGAATTCGATCTCACCGGATGAGATCTGCGACGAGTACGGCGCGGACACGCTGCGGGTCTACGAGATGTCGATGGGCCCGCTGGAGGCCTCTCGCCCGTGGGCCACCAAGGACGTCGTCGGGGCGCACCGCTTTCTGCAGCGGGTGTGGCGCCTGGTGGTCGACGAGCAGACCGGCAAGACGCGGGTGCTCGACACAGAAGGACCGCAAGAGCTCGACAGCGGCACCCTGCGAGCGCTGCACCGCACCATCGCAGGAGTTTCGGAAGACTATGCCGCGCTGCGCAATAACACCGCGGCCGCCAAGCTGATCGAATACACCAACCACCTGACCAAGGAACACCGCGATGCGGTGCCGCGGGAGGCGGTCGAGCCGCTGGTGCTGATGTTGGCGCCGCTGGCCCCGCACATGGCCGAGGAGCTGTGGCTGCGGCTGGGCCACACCACCTCGCTGGCGCACGGCCCGTTCCCGCAGGCCGATCCGGCGTATCTGGTCGACGACAGCGTCGAATACCCCGTGCAGGTCAACGGGAAGGTGCGCGGGCGAGTGGTGGTGGCCGCCGACGCTGACCAGAACACCCTGAAGGCCGCGGCGTTGTCGGACGAGAAGGT
>NZ_LZJG01000027.1:0-704 GCF_001667785.1 Mycobacterium sp. E3247
GCTCGGGGCTGTAGTGGTCGCGTTGGCGGTTGGGTGTGGCGGCGGGCAGGGCGGCGGCCACAACGCCACCTCGGTCGCACCCTCGCCGACGCCATCGATTCGCTGATCTTGGCGCCAGACCTGATTAACGAGATTGTCGGTGCGAAACTAAACTGGGCGTCCAAACCTCCGCCCGGCGCGACCTCCCCGCCCGTGGCCGCCTTCGTCGACGAGGGTAACCCGCAGTGCGAGCCGCTGATCGCGCCGGACACGTACTCGGTGGGGGTGGCTTACACCGCGTGGCGGAGCAATCTCTACAAAGAGGACAAGGACACGTACGAGCATGCGGTCCGTCAAGCCGTTGCGACGGTTGTCGATTCCAAAGCAGCGACGGTGTTGCTTGGCGACGCTTTTGCCAAGCGTCTCGATGCGTGCAGCAATGCCGTCATCCACCTGAGCGGCAAATATCGATGGAGATTCCAGAAGACCGACGCGACCGATACGGGAGTGCGGTGGACGGGAACGGAACTGGAGGACGGGAAGCCCACCGGTTGGATCTGCCCCAACGTGGCGCGCGCGAAGAACAATGTGATCATCACTGCGCAGGTGTGCCAATACGGCAATGGCGCTCCGGCCACCGCGACAGTTCTGGACAAGATGTCGGAGAAGATCCCCGGATAGACCCGGGAGAATCGGAATACTTTGTGCAGGATCCGGGAGGAGTA
>NZ_LZJG01000028.1:0-41971 GCF_001667785.1 Mycobacterium sp. E3247
AAAACAGCGTTGACTGTGTTGGTCAGCGAATGGTTACGCACTATCCCCGCGTTCGTGTTAGATGCTGAGTCCGTGCCTCCGGTTATCCTCGAGGACGCGGTCCGGCTGTCGAGTTTGCCGCTGCGCTGGCACTAAGTCAGACCGCGGGCGGGTAATTGCCGTAGATGCCGCGCTGGTCGCCAGATTCAGCTCAGCACCGCGCAACACACAGTCCAGTTACGGCCGCCGCGCCCGCGGCTGTGAGCGCGGCAATAGCCGACCGTAATGAAGCCTTCCGTTTCGCCGCGCCGCTCCCCTGCCGGAGACGCGTTTCGAGGAATATGCACGAATCGAATATGGAGGGTTACCAGTAGAGTACGGCGCACAGCGGCGGGATCCAGCCCGGCCAGCCCGTAAGGTCTTCACATGAGTAGCCGCCCCGCGGTCAACGCACAGACTCGGAATGCGTCGCTGACGATGTACGTATTTCTGTGGCCGCGCCCGGGTATGGATGAAGCCCTATCTGCCTACGAGGACACCGTCCTAGCGCTGGTTCCTGAACACAACGGGAAGGTTTTGCGCCGGGACCGTACCGACGGCTCAAGTCGCTGGCCGCTGGAGATTCAGCTGTTCGAATGGGCGTCGCAGGAGGCGATGGATGGTTACATGGCTGATCCACGGCGCACGGCGCTGGCCGCCGAGCGCGACGCCGCCATCGCCCGCACCCAGATCGTGCCGGTCCAAACCAACCGATAGAGCAGCCGCCGGCCGCGGGTCAGCGATGACGTCAGCGAAGTGGTCGGGATTCGCCAGGCCGTAGCCTCGCGGCGGCGGTCAGACCATTACATCGCCGCGCGTGATGGTTACCGCTCCCCCGGTTAGATCGACGCGATCGCCGTTTAGGTGCACATCGATATAGCCGCAGTCGATATCCGTCTCTCCAGGTGCGGTGACGACTAGGCCGCGCGCCTTTAGCATGCCCACTGATGCGAGATCGGGCTTGATGCAGCGAACAGCATCGGCTGAGTCGAGTTCGGCAAGCAGGTCAAGTCGTCCCCGCGCCGCCTGAGCCATCCCGCCTCGGGCCATCGTGAGTTCAACAGGACTACTGCATTCGGGTTAGCGAGTAGTCTGCGCCTTGTAGCATTCCGCTACAAGGCGTAGCATCCTGCTACAGGAGGTGCGGACATGACCAACGTCGCCGACCGCGTCACCAGGGTTGCCGCCGACCTTGTGGACAGCGCGGCTGCTGAGGGTGCTCGCCAGAGCCGGTCGGCCAAGCAGCAACTCGATCATTGGGCTCGGGTGGGCCGGGCAGTGTCGAGCCATCAAACGGCCTCGCGTCGCCGTGTCGAGGCCGCCCTAGCCGGTGATCTCGACACGAACCACCTGTCCGAGGATGAGGGCATCGTCTTCAACGCGGAGATCTCGGCCGCTATCGAGGAGTCGCTAGCCACCGCCCATTACGGTGACTTGCTGTCAGCGCGCGGCATCACGACGGTCGCGCTCAACGACGACGGCGAGATAGTCGAGTACCGGCCCGACGGAACCACCTCGGTGGTCGACGTCGACGGATGAGCCATGACTTCGCGAGGCGCCGGTGAGGCGGCTCGACCTCGTCGTCGGCCCGAACGGCGCTGGTAAGTCGACGTTCATCGCGTTCACGTTGGCGCCGTTGCTGCCACGCAGCGTTCTCGTCAATGCCGATGAGATCGCCAAGCAGCGTTGGCCCGATGATCCAGCTGCGCACGCCTACGATGCAGCGCGGATCGCTGCGGATACCCGCGCCAAGCTGATCGAGGCTGGCGTGTCGTTCATCGCCGAGACCGTCTTCTCCCATCCGTCGAAGCTGGACCTTATCCGCTCCGCCCACGATGCGGGCTACGTCATCGCTCTGCACGTGATGCTGATTCCCGAGGGCCTCGCCGTCGAACGCGTGCGGCGGCGCGTCCTCCACGGCGGTCACGACGTCCCCGAGGGCAAGATCCGTGAACGGCACCGCCGATTATGGCAACTGGTGGCCAATGCGATCGAGATCGCCGACACCGCAACGATCTACGACAATTCACGCCTCGACGGGCCCCGAATTGTCGCCCAACTGACCGCGGGCACGGTCATTGGCGCACCGACGTGGCCGGCGTGGGCGTCCGACAAGCTATCGCGACGCTGGCCGGGCTAGGTGCGCTTGGCTCGAGCTGTCCACGATCAGCGCCGCAGCAATCGGTGGCCACTCTGAAAGAAAGCGGTGATCATCTCCGGCGTGAGATCGGCGACCGGCGCCAGCGTGACCGAGTCGCCGGCGGTGTAGACGAGGTGGTCGATGTCGCCGATGTCAGCGGCCAGCTGCTCGATCGCCGCATGGTCAGTGAGGTCGACCGTTGCGCCGCGGGCGTTTTCGGGCAATTGGGCCAGCGCGCGAGCGACGCTGGACTCATGCCGTGAAACCACAATGGGTATGGCGCCGCGGTCCCCCGCAGCGGACGCTACGCCTAAGCCGATGCCGGAGGTGCCGCCGATGACGAGGACACGCGCATTGTTCAGACTTACGGATCTACCCTACTGAAGGCCTGCCCACGCACGCGCCACGCGCGGCCTTCGTCTCACACGTTCGATCGGATCCGCCCGTAAAAGTGGATTACCCGTGGTGTCCGCGACTAGGTCGCTGCGGGTGTCGGAGGGCTAGTGAAGCGTAGCCGGAGAAAGTCGGTGACATTGGCGAACCGAAGGATCCCTCGGACTACGGGGTGCGCGTGTCGCCGCTGTTCATCGTGCAAAAGTTCGGGTGATGCGAGCTTTATCCGGCCGCCCCGCACACGAAGTTCGCATCCTCCTGCGGCGATGACGTTGCGCACCCAGTCAGCCTCTGGCCCAAAGGGCAGGGCTATCACATAGCCGTCAGGCACCCTGAAAACATTTACGGGTGTACGGTATTCGCGTTTGGAATTGCGCCCGGTGTGCACCACGACCCCGAATCCCGGCAGCCACGGCGCCAGCTGGCCAACAACTCGGTTAGTGGCACGACGGTTGAACCTCGCGAGCGACCTGTGTGCTGGCATTGCATCTCCTATCTAGACTGATCGCCTCGTCTCTGGACATAGGTCGGACACGGGGAGTGAAACGGTCGAGAACAGTCGGCCTTGCGCTGGGCGTCGCACTGAAGATGCGGCGGCACGTGCTCCGGCTAACGCACTTTGACTTGGTATGGCTGAGCCCCTGGTTGAGGTGGCCCCAGGTAAAGGCCTTGGCCGTATTCGATACCGAGACGAGTCAGTGTCTCGAGCTGGCTGGCTGTCTCCACAGCCTCGGCCACTAGCTTGGCGTGCAGCTCCGATGCCAGCGCGTTCAGTGCGGTCACCAACGCACGTTTGACGGGATCGTCGTCGATGCCGGCGATCAACTCCCCGTCGATCTTGATGATGTCCGGACGCAGCCGCAGCAGTTGGGTGAAACTGGCGTATCCGGCGCCGGCATCGTCGACTGCCATCTGTATGCCGCGATCGCGCAGAGGTTTCAGACCCGGGCCAAGGTCATCGGGAAACGGTTCATGCTCGGTGATTTCCACGATCAACGCCCGGTCCTGGGCCGCCAGCATGTCTTGAATCGCCGGTTCCAGCACGGCGCTCGGGCTCAGATTGACGGCGACTGGGCAATCACTGGGGATGCGGCGAGCAGCACTCAGGATGGTGTGCATAGCGGCGTGTTCTAATTCGAGACCTCGGCCCAGGCGCCGGGCAGCGCTGAACCATTGTGTTGGGGTGAACTCCGACGATGCGGGAAAACGTATCAACCCTTCGTAGGCCGTCGTCGTCCCGCTTGCCAGATGGATGATGGGTTGGAAGACCGCGCTGAGAGCGCTCGGCTGTGCCAGCAGTTCGTCCAGGCGGTGTCGCAACTCCTCGGTCTCCACTGCTTCGGGCAACATCACCGAAGCGATGAATCGCGCCGTGAGGGCGCGCTGCCCGCGATCCTCGCTGTCGGTCATCACGTGGGTCAGCAGCGTTGAGAGTTGTGATTGGGCGCCGATCACGGCGGAAACGAACTCACTGATGTCGAGCATCGCGTCGACATCAGCGTCAGTGAACGCACCGGGGGTTGTCGCGGCCAGCAGCAGTGAACCGATGGCTTCGTCGTTGTACATCAGGGGAATCGCGGCCCAAGACCGAGTCCCCCATTGTTTGTTCATCGCGCGAACTCGTGGTGACAGTCGGCGGTCTACAAGCGCATCGGCTATCAACTTGGGGTGTTTCTCACGCGCCGCGAGACCCTGAAAGCTGTTCTGTTTGGGCACTACGAAACCCGGCGTACTCGCAAGCACGCCGTGTCCGGAAACGGTCACGTAGGCGTTGTCGGAGGCGCGAAGCAGGGTAACGGCCGCTCCATCGGCTTTCTGCATGAACGCGCAAGCCTGCTCCGCGACGCGACCCATCAAAGACACTGGATCCATGGACGCGGCCAGTGTCTGAACCAGGCTCTCCACATTCATCCCCGTTCCCAGCCGCGCGTCAGGGTTGCGGAATTACGATACCGACGTGCCCCCAATTCCGGGCGTTATTCAAAGTTGCAACCAATGTCTGAAAGAAAGCCGCATTTCACCGCAGAACGCAGGCATCGACGAAGCTGAGGCACGCCAGCAGCGACAACACCGACGACGGTGGGTGCGGATGCCGCACCAATGTGGCATACCTTTATGCGAAGCACCCGATGTGGACTACGGCGGGCCACGCTGCCCGGTGGAAGGATCTGCGCGTGAGAACTGGGCTGGTGGCGGGGGTCGCGCTCGGGACCACCGGCGTGGTGGGCTGCGCCGCCGCGCGGGAAATCACCACTCGCATCGGGCGAAACCCCGACCCCTTCCCCCGTGAACGGCTGGTCGTCGAACCCACCGGGGAGCGCGTCACGATCCCTCGCCCCGACGGTACCGAGCTGCATGCATTGGTGGCCGGCGAGGGCCCGCCCGTGCTCTTGGTCCACGGCTACAGCGCCAACGTCCTGGAGTGGAACCTCGTGTGGGATGAACTGCAGGCCCGCGGGTTTCGGGTCATCGCCTTCGACCAGCGCGGCCACGGGCACTCGACCCTCGGTTCCGATGGAGTTGGATCGCAGCCCATGGCGGCCGACTTGGCAGCCGTCGCAGAGCATTTCGATCTTCGCGACGCGGTCCTCGTTGGCCACTCGATGGGCGGGTTCGTCACCATCCGCGCGATGCTCGATCACGTCGGCTTGGCGGCCCGCCTGCGCGGTCTCATCTTGTTCGCCACCTGGGCGGGCCGCATCCTGGACGAGGCGCCGCAGAACCGGTTGCAGATCCCCCTGCTGCAACTCGGCATCATTCAGCGGTTGATGCGTAACGAGACTGTCGCGACGCTGTTCGGTGCCGCGCAATGCGGAGCGCGCCCGTCGCCGGCCATGATCGCGGTGTTCGTCGAATTCTTCAACAAGCACATGCAGGAGCACGGGCCGCTACTGCCGATCGTGCGGGCGTTCTCGCGTGAGGACCGGTATCCGCGGCTGGGCGAGATCACGACACCGACGGTGGTGATGGTCGGCACCGCCGATCGCACGACACCACTCAGCCATTCACGCCGGCTCGTTGAGGGCATTCCCGGAGCGCGGCTGGTCTCGGTGCCCGACGCCGGACACCTGCTGAACTGGGAGGCGGCCGACGAGCTCGTCCAGGCTGTCCAATCCTTTGCCCCGCAACGCGTTTGATTCCGCTCGCGATGCCCCGCTGACGCAGCTCGGCATCCGAGGTCTAAGTTTTCCGATTCTGCGGAAAAGTGCGATCCCGCGCGAGAATCGCCACGCCGAGCGGTAATTGAGGGCCGGCTCAACCACCGGGTCCCTGATCGCGCGGGCCGGCGGGATGGGAGTTGCCGCTAACGCTAACGGTCTGTGCTCAGCGTTGAGCTGTAGTAGGTGACCCCATTCATCGTCTGTCGATCATCGTCGGCCTGCGCGATCGCCCCTAACCCGTGGCGAGCGAGCAGCGCGGCCATCGGAGTTGGGACCGACGTCCAGCCGTGTGCATCCAGGTACGCCCCCACGTCGTGGCGCTCACCCTCAAACCCGATCATGTCGAAGTCGAGTTCGAAGCCGTGGTCACGCCACTTGGCCGTCGCCTCGCGCATGCGTTCGCGCGCTGCGTTGGGGTCCATGTCGGCGGTATTCGGCACAGCCTCACTCCCGAGTCGGCTACCCGGCGCGCTCAGCGCAGTGACCGTGTCGAGCAGCCCATCCTGGGCCTCCGGTGTCAGATAGCCGAATAGGCCTTCGGCGATCCACACCGCGGGCCTCCCGGTGTCAAAACCCGCTGTCGCCAGTGCCGTAGACCAGTCGTCGCGCAGGTCGATGGCGACCGTGCGCAAGTCAACTTTTGGTTTGGCACCGAGCTTGGCCAGGGTCGTGGTTTTGAACTCGATGACAGCCGGTTGATCGATCTCGAACACCGTCATCCCTGCGGGCCAGTCCAGTCGGTAGGCGCGGGAATCAAGGCCCGAGGCGAGAATTACGGCTTGGCGGATGCCCGCTGCCGCGGCATCGGCACACAACTCGTCGAAGTACCGCGTGCGGGCCGCAATCGATGCGGGCATCTGCGCCAGGCCCCATGGGCTGCCCTCGGCGTCGAGATCCGAGGCGAGGAGCTCACCGGTAGCCCAGCGGGTCAGAAAGCTCACACCGACGGCGTGCACCAACGGCTCGGCGAAAGGATCGTCGATGACCTTATCCCTGGTGGCGATGGCCCTGGCCGCCGCCGCCATGGTGGCCGTAGTTCCCACCCTGGTGGCCGGACCCCAGGTGTCGTCGTCGGGTTGTGTCATCGTGAACCTCCGAAAGTCGCCTGGATACAGTACAACCCCTCATCCTCGATCGGCCCACATCCCGTCAGCGTCTCGGGTTACCAGCAAACTACTTCGTTCTCATCTTTTGAAATGAGACCCGCCTCGACCGCGCGTCCCTACCCGGGGTATTTCGATCCGCTCAAAATTCTTGGACAGCAGCGGTTTTCGACACAGCTCTGACTTCAACGATGGTCCGCATCTGCTGGGCGCAGTTTGTCTCATGACGAGGCCTTGACGTCCTCTCCCCCGGCGACGTCACGCGGGGGCGGTATGTAGGACTCGAATACGGCGGATTATCAACTTTGTGCTGCAGCACTTTTCAAGCTGTTCGGCCATGCCGATGACTTGTGGCCCCCTGATCGAGTTCTCTCGTGCGGGTTTAAGGCCACGTGCCGTATCCGCTGCTAGCCCATTGTCAAGATCGCGCCCGCGGCGACGCCGATCACCGCCACGAGGGCTACCAAAATCACCGTGATCGCCGCGCGCAAGATCTCTTCTTCGGTGGCGCGCCAGCGCGGCTTCAATTCGGCGAGAACAGTTTCCCCGCGACAGGCAAAGGCGTTGACCCTGGCGACCGCCAAAGTGACATCGTCATGCGCGTCGACCGCGTCTTTCTCGACTGGCTCGTGCGCGGCGATTGCGGTCGTCATATCAGCCCCCTAGGCTCGCGGATGCCGATCGGCGTCGTTTGCGGATCTCGCGTAAATCCAATGATACGAGTGCGAAAATCACGATTTCGGTAACGATCCTTAACGGTCACAGCACAGAGTCGTGCTCCGCGCCAACCATGCTCGGCTGACGGCGCCCTTACCGCTACGCCACCTCGCCGTGGGGCGGGAGTGGGCGCTTGAATTGTGCAGAAATACCCTGCACCACAGCGTTACCGGACGATGCCATGTTCGCGGCCCAGAAGAGCCGGTGATTCATCTGGCGAATCAATTCCGATCCGCGCCGAGGAGAGGTGACCACAACGGTGCTAGCTCGGCGATTCAGAAAGCAGAGTCAGCTCCGCGTGTATGGTGCGGCCGAACTTGGACCGCAAGAGCCGGTGCGCCGAAGGCACCAGCACGCCATGCAGAAAAGGATATTTCTGCCGCAGCAGACGTGCCGCCTTCTGGTATTCAGCGCCCTCTAGCAGACGTGCGCGCCCAGATAGCGCGGATCCCACGGGCTTGCCCGATGCCGTTGCCGGGCAGAATTCGACGCTGGGATTGCGGCGAATCCTGCGCACCTTGACCGCCCGTTCGAAACTTCGAAAATACGCGTGATCCCCGTCTACCACGATGCTGACCGGGCTGGAGCCGGCCGTGCCGTCTTTGCGAAAGGTCGTGAGGCTGATCGTCTTTTGGCGCACGAATGGCGCCAACGGCGGACTAGTCGCCGTGCCAACGGCGCCCAGGACGTATCCGAGCTGACGTAACCGCAGCACGAGTGCCAGAACCAGGGCAACGGAAATCACACCGAGCGCCCACGCCTGGCCGACGGAGCCACCCACGTCCAGGTCCACAATGTGGTTCACCGTGTGCACGGTGTTCGCCACCAGGAATCCGGCCAGCGCCGTGGCCAGCGCATCCGCCCAAATCAGGGCGAGTAGCAGGGCGAGGCCCAGGCCGACCTGGAACGCGCCCACGTCATGCAAGAAGTGGCGGTGCGCATCAAATGCGACGGCATCGGCGAACGAATTCGGATCGACGAGGCACCAGATCCCGATCCCCGCGGTGGCGACCCCTACGGCCGCTGTCACCGCAATCAGGTAGGTCTGCGCCGGTGTACTCAATCGATTCATGATGCCGCCCTTCCGACAGTGCTTCCTTGCCTCTGCTCGCTAGACGGAATAGGACGGCGGTATGTGACACGACGTACGAGGGTGCTGCCCTCAGCGGCTCACGCGGAAACGTTTGAGCCGCGACGTCGCTCCGGATGTCAATTCGACCCGGCTTCTGGGCAATTGAAGGTGGGCTGCGAGTAGCCGGGTGGCGGCATCGTTGGCCTTGCCATCAACCGCTGGCTCCCGAACGTAGATGGTCAGCTCACCATCCGGGCCAACCTCGACGAGGGGGCCCTTGCGACTGCCGGGTTTGACCCTGACGACGACGGAGTCGGTCATGCCGCGTAACGCTACCGGTCGGCGGCCATGACTCCCCCGCTAAATTGCGCTGGCACTTCCGCACGTGGAAGCGGTCACGTCGGACGGTGTCGAGATCTTCTGCGGTTCGCCCCGCCGGGCTCCTACGAGCAAGACTCGATACCCACTGACGCCGACTACCGGGCATGGCGCGACGGTCTCCAGGAGCGCGCCAACCAGGTGACCGAACCTGGCCTGTCGGCCCACGCGCAACGGGCTGCGGCGCTGGCGCGAGAATTCATGAAAGACGCCAACCCGATGAACGACGAGCTGGCCAGACAAGACCCGCTGAATGTGAAATTGCCGCCATCGGCCAAAGCGGCGGGTGAGGTTAACCATGAGTTTGGCGACGAGATGGCCGCCTTGGCGCGCGCCTGCCCCGCCTGAGCAGCTCGGCAACGCAGAATAATGGCGAAATCGAAATGCCCCGCCCAACAAGCATATTGAGCCGGGTATCCGGAACTTGGAATGCCTGATTGTTGCGGTAATCGGTGACGTGTTGCCCGGTTCTTAGGTGGCGCTAGAAGATATGGCGATATCGACGAGCTCGGATGCCGCCCCGAATAGGTGACCTTGTGCCAACAGGCATCCGGCTTTGAAAACCGTTTCGGCCTGCTCGACTACTTCTATCCCTTCGGCGATCACGTCGAGCCCCAGCGCCTCGCACAAACCGATGACCGACCGGTACAACGTCAGGTTTCGGCCCGGCGCGACGCCCACTGCGAGGCCGCGGTCGAGCTTCACGATTTGCACGGGCAATTCGTGAAGGTACGTCAGCGAGTTGTAGCCCGCGCCGAAGTCGTCCAAGGCCACCCTGATGCCCAATTCGGACAACCGTCTGATCGCGGCCGCCCCGTCGGCGAGGTCAACGACGGGAACCGTCTCGGTGATTTCCAGGACTAGCCGGCGCGGCGATAAGCGGTGTCGCCTCAGCGTGCGGCTGATGACATGTTCGAATTCAACGCTGCCAAGTCGTGCGGCACCGACATTGATGTGGAGGTCCAGATGGAGGCCGGCGGCCTGGATCTCTGCGCAGGCCAGATCGAGCACCATGGCATCGAGTTGGGCCCCCATGCCATTCGCTTCGGCCAGGGAAACGAATGTCTGCGGAGGAATCTGTATCCCGCTTGGTGCTGTCCACCGGGCAAGCGCCTCTACCGCGACGGGGACGCCTTGTGGGAGAGACACCACCGGCTGATACTTCAGCCGAAAGCCCTCCGGAATGCGCCCCTTCGCGTGCCGGAGCGCCGTCGAAAAATCTTCCGACACGCTGAATGCCGGGTGGTAAACGACGGCGGTGTCCTTGCCCAGCCGCTTACCGGTGTACATCGAGATGTCGGCCTGCCTGAGCAGGTCGTCAGACGTCGGCGGGAGGCCATCACATACGGGGCTAACCAGGCCCATGCTGGCGCGCACCCGCACCGAACTCCCCTGCACCGAGAACGGGCTCCGTAACGCCACCCGTAGCGTGTCGGCGAAGATCTCGGGTGCCTCGACACCACCTGGGATCAGGATGGCGAACTCGTCTCCCCCGATCCGCGCCAGCGTGTCACCGGGGCGGAGGCAACGCCCTAGGCGCTCGCTGATCGCGCATAGCAGCTCGTCGCCGGCGGCGTGCCCGAATCGGTCGTTGACCTCTTTGAAGTCGTCGATGTCGACGAAGATCAAGACGAACGGCCCATCGTGTATCGCTTCGTCCAGCCGCTGCGCCAACAACAATCGATTCGGTAGTCCGGTCAATGCATCGTGGTGGGCCTGGTGTGCAAGTCGGCGCTTGGCGTCGACGAGCTGTTCGGTCAACATCCGCTGTACACGCATCGCCACCACGTAGCGGGTCGCGACCAGCAGCGCCATCGCCAGATAAGTGCTGACGAAGATCGGATCTACCATTCGGCCGATGAGCACGTGGAACGCGAGGAGTGCGGTGCTGCCCATGAAGCCCACGTAAGGCAGCGTCAGCTGCGCCCAGTTGGTGGGTTGTTCCATCTCGTCGTGGGGCGGTCGGGGCCGCGGTGGCAGTTCAAGCAGGCTCCACGTGATCAACACCGGCGCGATGACGAATCCGGTGCCGATCCACAGGTCGAGCGTCGTCACTCCGACGCTCCGGAGGTAGGCCAGCAGCCTGTCCGAGGAGGTGAGGGTAATCACCGCGGCTGCAAGCAGCATGTAGTTCGCCCGGCCGGGCCGATACGGCGGATACCACATCGCAACAAGAACTGCGGCCACCACCACGACGAGCTCAACAGCGGCGATGCCGAAGACCACTGCGGAATTCGTCGACCGCGGCAGCGCGGCGCCGCCCATGGCGCCCAGACGGGCGACGTACACCAAGTGGCAAAATGCCAGGGTCACCAGCGAGCCATCGAGGACGGTGGTGATGACCCCCGGCCACATCCGTAGCGATGTTCTATCGCCGGCATGGTTGCCGGCACGCACGAGAAGCACCATCGCGGTGCCGAATAACAGTCCGGCGAGAAAGTAGCCGATGACGGCTGGTTGCGGCGCGGTTGCCGCGCGGTCCTCGGCTCGACTCAGCCACGAAAGAAACTCGGCGGTCAAAAAGGTAGCGATCGCCACGAGGAGCGCGACCCGCCACCACCGCCACAGGCCGGTCACCCGGCGCGTGACGGCAAGCCCAACGAGTAACGCGCCGAAACAGATCGTTGCTTCGAGGACAAACTGCACACGTTGCGCCGTTGCGACTCCCCACAGCCCGAGCGCGTTGAACCCCGCCGCGGCGACGACGACCACAGATAGCCCGCGACACAGGCGACGACTCCCAAACGGCAACGCGCCCCCTCCAGCCCGCGGCGTTGACGCTCAATATCCTGACAGAACAATCTGATGGCTGGACCGTTATTGCAGGATTACTGCACGCGGTTTCACCGGCAAATTTGCAGACCGGCCAGCCGAATGGTCGCAGGTCGGAATAGTCCCGTTACCACCCGTCCGTCTGTTCCCGCCGACGGACCCGCCTAACCGCAAAGTCCGGGAAACGCGGCGGAATTGCAGACGGTGAGCGTTAGCAATGGCTTAATCCGATTGCACACAAACAGGTTTCGTTTGCCGATTATCGGGCGGGTCGTCCCGACTAATGATTCGAAGTCGAGGATTGGGTTGACATGAGCACGGGTGGGCGGATCACCGTTGCCATCAGCGTCTGCTGGAAGGTGTGTCCCGGCAACCTTTCTGGAATGACCGGCGGGTCGGCGGCACGGATCCCCGCGGCCTACCACGACTCTCCTACCCTCAACCGGCACCCACCAGGTTGCCGCTCAGGTCGGCACCGGAAACGGTCTGAGCCCATTCCAACAGCTCATCCACGTTGAGTTGAGGCTGAATTCCTGCGGTACCCGCGAGGCCCGGGGACGCCAGGCCGACCGCGACGGGGGCCCCTGATGCGCTCGACGAGCTAGGGATGGGCGTGACGGTGGTGACGCTGACGGTCCCGAAGACGTTGGTGATGGACGCGCCGGCGGGGCCGGCGATGGCGGTTGCGGTGTTTGCGAAGGTCTGGACGGCGACCTGTTCAGTGCCGACAACGGGGAGCGTGGCGGAGCCGTTGACGAGACTGACCAGAACCTCCTGGAACGATCCGGGGGCAAGGACGATCGGACTCGAGCCGGCGGTGACGTTGACGCCCGCGGGGATCAAGACACCGCCCTCGGAGCAGTCGATAATCGTGTGAATCGTGCTGCCGGGGTTGACGATTACGGTGCCGAAGCTGATGAGGTTGGTGCCGGTCCCGGTGATCGTGATCGACCCGCTGTTGAGGTACATGCCGGTATCGGCCCCGACGGCGATGGTGTCTCCCGGCGCGACGGTGACAGTTTGGCCCGGAACGACGGGCCCGACGGTGTCGGCGGTGGTGGAGCTGAGGGTGTGCATCGTCGCATTGGTCGAGGCGATCTGCTGTGTCGCGCCGGCGGCGTTGCCGGCGGCCTGCGCCACGGTCTGGGCCTGGGCGCCCTGCCCTGCCGGGTTGGTCGTCTGCGGCGGCTCGTCGAACGGCGCCAAGCTGCTCGCCGTCTCGGCCGCGGCGGCATATCCATACATCGCTGTGGCGTCCTGCGCCCACATCTCCATGTACTGGGCTTCGGTGGCCGCGATCGCCGGGGTGTTCTGTCCGAAGAAATTGGTCGCGATCAACGCCATCAACTGCGCCCGGTTTGCCGCGATCACCGGCGGGGGCACCGTCATTGCGAACGCCGCTTCGTAGGCCGCCGCCGCCGCGTAGGCCTCGGCGGCGGTTTGCGCAGCCTGAGCGGCGGTAATAGACAGCCACTCCACATAGGGTGTGGCCGCGGCCGTCATCAGCGCCGACGAGGGGCCGGACCATGCCTGGCCGGTCAGTCGGGCCAACTCGGCCGCGTAGCCGCTGGCGGTGGATTCCAGCTGGGCGGCCAACGCGTCCCAACCTGCCGCGGCCGCCAGCATCGGCCCCGACCCGGGCCCGGCATACATCAGCCCGGAGTTGACCTCCGGAGGCAGCGACGCGAAGTCCATCTCGTCAGTCCTCTCCGCGGACGGGCGGTGGCTGGTTCAAGAGCCACTCGAGGACTTTTCAACGGCCATAGAATAACTCTCACGGGGAGCGTACATCCGCCGTGTCACCTTTTCAATAGTTATTGAAATGATATGGTTCGCCCGTGTCGTCACCTGGGAAGATGGTGAAGCGCCGCGGTAGACGCCAAGGCGAGCCGGTATCGCGCGACGCGGTCCTTCGCGCGGCAAAGCGGCAGTTCGCCATGCATGGCTATGACAAGACGACGCTGCGGGTGATTGCCGACGATGCGCGAGTAGATCCGTCGATGGTCCTCTATCTCTTCGGCTCGAAGGCGGCATTGTTTCGCGAGTCGATGAAGTTGGTGTTGCCGTCTGACCTGCTCACGACTGAGCTCGCCCGAAAGGACGACGACTTGGGTTGCCGCGTGGTGCGGACCTACCTTGGCCTCTGGGAGCAACCCGATACGGCCGCGAGCATGGCGTCGATGGTCCAGTCCGCGACGACGAACAGCGATGCCAACGATGCATTTCGCGGTTTCCTGCACGACTATCTGTTCACCGCGGTGTCCAGCACCTTGGGCGGTGGTGAAGAAGCGCGACTGCGCGCGATGCTGGCCGCGACCAACCTCGTCGGCACCGCGATGCTGCGATACATCATGCGTGTGCCGCCTCTATCGACGCTCGGGGTTGATGAGGTGGTTCGGTTGGTGGGGCCCGCAGTGCACCGCTTCTTGACCATCCCCGCCGAGGAGTTGGGGCTGGATCTGCCGTCGCAGTAAGCCGGCCACGCGCCGATGCGGCGGTCGATGCGTCGACTACACCGCGGTCGCCTCGACGACGCTCAGCGGCGATACCGTGTCGACGACGCGGTTCAACCGGAAGCCGGCTCGGCTGAAAAGCCGACCATATTCGTCCGCGGTGCGTTCGCGCGCGCCGGCGACGACCAGCATTTCGATGTCCACCCACTTGCCGTGGAAATCGCGGTCGTGGTCGGGAATGACAAACTCGCAGAGCAACAGTCGCGCGCCGGTGCGGGTCGCGATGCGAACGTTCTTCAGGATGCGGACCGCGTCTTCCTCGGACCAGTCGTGGATGACGTTCTTGAGCACATACGCGTCGCCGCCCTCCGGCACGGAATCGAAAAACGAACCCTCGTCGATCCGGACGCGGTCGTCGACACCGTACTTGCGAAACAATTCGGGAGCGTCCGCCACGACCTGCGGAAGATCGAACAGCACACCACGCGAATTCGGGGCCGTCTCCAGGATCGCCGCCAGCAGCCGACCGTGTCCCCCGCCGACATCGACGATCGTGCCGAAAGCGCTGAAGTCGTAGGCCGCGGTCACGGGCACGGTCGCGAACTCGGACACGTTGGTCATGGCCGAGTTGAAAATCTCCCCTAGCTCCGCTTCTTCAGCCAGGTACTCGAAGGCCGGTTTGCCGCGAAGCTCGGGGACCACCGCTTTCCCGGTCCGGATCGCGTCGGTCAGGTGGCTCCAGTGCTCGCGATGTTGGGGCGACCCAACCCACCGCGCCATCCCGGCCATTGACACGGGCGCATCGGTGCACAGAGTGTCCGCGAGCGGGGTGAGTGCATAACGCCCATCGCTGCACTGGCAGAAAATCCCGATGCCGATCAGCGCGCGCATGAGCCGACTCAGGGCGTCGGCGTCCGCGCCGACTCGGTTCGCCAGCTGCTCAGCGGACAGCGGGCCATCCGCCAGGGCGTCCGCCACGCCGAGATCCGCGGCGGACGTAATCGCTTGAGCAACCCACGCATTCAGGATCAACTCCATCATCACCGCTGTAGGCGGAGCGAACCGTTGGCGCAACCGTGACAGGCGATGACGGACCTGTTCAACGGCTCGCGCGACCTTGACCGGCGCAACCTCGGACGTCAAGCGACTACCCTTCTCGTTCGCATTCGCCACGATTGGCGCGCTCCGCGGCTGAATTCTCTGTAGGACTATGCCCGCAAGTTCGCTCTATTTCAATGGGTATTGAAATAATGCTTCGATTCATCTACGGTTTGGACAGGGGCCGGATGAACGGAGTCGTCATGTCACGTCTAGCCACAAAGGTCGTCGTTGCCGCGGTCCTCGCATTTACTGCAGTAACAGCTACCGGATGCCTCCCCACGACCAGCGTGCAACCGCCCCTGCAACCGCCCCTGGGCGTCGCGGCCGGGTAAAGGTGCATCGCGCCGAAAGGCCTAGCGGCACTTCGTGAGGCAGCCCTCCAACGAGCGCCCCACGCCGTTGGATCCAAGCGTCACCGCGGGCCGGCTCAGCGGGCAGATGACTTACGGCCATGCCTGGCGTCGTGCACGAGTCCGGGGTTACAGTGGGGCTCTCGGTCGCACCAATAGCGCGCGAATTCAATTTCGGTACGGGCGGTGATGAAAACAATGACCGGCACACTGCACAACGAGCACCTTCAGCACGAACACGTACACGGCGCGGGATGCGGTCACGTCGCGATCCCGCACGGTGACCATGTCGACTACGTCCACGACGGTCATGTTCATCGGCAGCACGAGAACCACTACGACGAATGCGAGCCGGCCGGCCACACGGTGCACGAGCACCACGATCACCGGCACGGCGACGGATGTGGCCACGTCGCGATCCCCCACGGGGACCACGTCGACTACGTGCATGACGGCTGTCGGCACGCTGTGCACGACGGACATTACGACGAGCACTGACACCCAAACCTCAAAGGGGACTCAGCGCTCGCCGTCGTGCACTGCTCCGGCAGCCGCCGCGGCCCACCGCGTTAGGAGACGAGCAGCAGCGCGGTCGTGACGAGCATGACGGCGGCGGTCACGCCGTGGACGCCCCAGGCGATCGACTTGGAGCCGCCGTTGCGCAACACAATGGCCGCGTCGGCGACCGGAATGATGGTGGCCGCCAACATCACCCAGCCGACCAGGTGGGTCGCGCCCGCGACCATCAAAATGACGACGACTAGCCCCGAGGCGATGTCGCGCACGCCTTTGGCGCTCAAATACGCGCCCGCACCCGGTTGGCCCGCACCCGGTTGGTCCGGATCGGGCAGCACCCCGTAGCCGGGGGCGGCGACACGCGGCGCGACGAGGAAGCGTGCGCCGATGAAGATGATGCCCGCCGCGAGCAGTCCGGCGAGCGTGTAGCCAATGATGGTGACGGTCATGTCGAGCACTCCTGTGGGTTTGGTCAGTGAATTGGTGAAAACGAGGTCGGGTCAAGCAGTGTCGTCTGGACGTCGACGATGTCACCGACGTCGAAGCCGGCCATGTCGGCGGCGAATTCCGGGCTCGCCATGATGTGGCGTGTGAGTTGTTCGGGGTCTGCGCCCGGTGGGTAGCGGATCAGCGCGACGAGCCGGTTTGAGCCGCCGCTCTGCTCGGTCCACACACCGGAAGTGGTCACTCCGAAGGTCTCGAAGGTCGCGAGATGGCGGGCCCAGTGCACCGTTGCATACTGCTCCAGAGCTGCTGGCGACCGCAGAGTGTAAATCCTGAGCTGAAACATCGAACTCGGTTCTCCTTCAGTCGAACCCGGCCGGTTATGAGCCCGTCAGATCGCTAGCGCGACGCACAGGGCGGCCACGGCCAGACCCTGGAGCACCGCGCGGGCATCGATGACCGAGTCCCACTTCGCTTGCAGCACGCGCCCGCTCGGGAGTGGTTGTCCGGCGTCGGCGGCCGCTGTCAGTCGTCGATTGATGGGCGCGCTGACCTGTGTGTAGAGCCCAAGCCAGACCAACAGCAACACCAGTGCGGCGGCCGCCGCAATCGCCTGCGGCCAGTGCGCGGCGACGATGGCCAGCACCGCGCTCGCCGCGGCGGCGACGATCCCGAGTACGCCGGGCACGGGCATTCGCCGATCTCCGTATCGATGCACCCTCCCCATGACCGCGACCAACGCGTCGTTGTCGATCGCCGCCAACGCCGGCCGCAACACGATCGCGCAGAACACATCGGTGCCGTAGACCACCGCGGTGCCCAGCACCGCGATCAGTGCGACAGCACGCGTGACGAAACCCAAGTCCATTTCGATCTCCTCTCACCGGCAACTGCTAGCGACGCTAACCCTTCCGCCGGTCGGCGTCAATAGCAATGCTAGATTTTCTAGTCGTGCTACCATTCGGGCATGGCCCTCGAAGATCGTCGTGAGCGTGAGCGCGCCGCCAGGCGGCGGCTGATCGTCACCACGGCCCGCAGGCTGGCCGAGGCCGAAGGCTGGGACGTCGTCACCACCCGCCGGCTGTCGACCGAAATCGAATACAGCCAGCCTGTGTTGTACAAGCACTTCACCGGCATGGAGCAGATCGCCGACGCCGTCGCCGTCGATGGATTCGGCGAACTCGCAGACGCGATTCGGGCCGCCCGCTCGGACGCGGGTGGGGCCGCCGACGCCCTCACCCGGATCGCCCAGGCCTATCTCGACTTCGCCCGCGACAACCCGGCGGTATACGACGCGATGTTCACCCGCACGACCACGTTGCGCTTCGCCGCCCAAGACACACCGCCTCAGCTGGCAGCAGCGTTCGCCGAGCTGCGTCACGCGGTCCGCCTGGTCGCCGATGAGCGGGATGCCGACGCGCTGACCGAGGTGTTGTGGGCCGCACTGCACGGACTGGTCAGCCTCACCCTTACCGGACGGCTACGCCCCGGCTACGACTCGGAACGCCTTCAGCTGCTCGTCAGAGAGTTCACCGGCGGGCGAGGGCCGACGCACTAGCCCAAACCAGGCAGCTCATCCAGCGCACGTTTGTTTGCTGATCCGGTGGATTTCGGCGCCGGGATTGCCGCGGGAGTACAGGATGTCATGCGCTTGGCGGACGAACGCATGTACGCCAACAAGCGTGCGCGCGGCCTGGCCGCCGACGACTCGATGCAGAGCGATACGGCAGGCCACCATTAGGCGCGTCGCTGCTACTTGTGCCGGTTGTTCACTCAAATCTGTTGTGAGACAAGCAATTCCGGGTCTTTGAGGATCTCAGACCCTGCTATCAGAAACTCTTTGCACCACAACTCCCCCACTCCGTCGGACCAGTCGGGCAGCACCATCGACGCGTGGTCGTTCGCCGTGCCCAATGCGACGTGAACCAGGGGACCGAGGACTTCGCCGAATGACGCGGCGCATTGCGATTCGCGGTCAGCCGCGTCCGCGGACTGCATCCATGGCTCCAACGCACGCCCCAGGTCCGCATCCGCGTCACGCTCATAGGACGCAAGGTATTGACCGACGGCTAACGGGGCTACCGGCCGGCTCACCACACCTGTGCGCTGCAGGGCCGCCGCGCCCTGGTCCGAACTACGTTGTGCTTCCACCTCCCGAAGATCGAGTTCGACGGATGCCACGCGTCGAAAATCGGAAGCCACCTGTTCTAAGAAAAGCCGTGCTGTCATGCCGGCGTTGGCTCGTTCTGCGATCTGGGCGCCCGATGGCAGGAGCGGACGAGAGAAGCGATCAACCCGGTCGAGCTGCCCGTCCCAGGCGAGCGACGCGGCCGAGACGACACGAACCAGTTCTGATTCCCTGGGGTCGCGCGTCGAGGGCGCCGCCATCACGATGCCGGCCCGCAACCTTCGCACCACTTCCTCGAGTGCCCGCGGTTTGCGTTCGGGCGTCGTCGAGATGCCCAAGATGGTCGCTACCGCGGAGGCCAGCTCCGGCAAGCCTGCCCTCAGGAAGTCGAGTTGGTCCTCCTCGTTTTGATCTGCTTTGTCACTCAAGGCGTCTGTTACCACGCGCAGCACGAGCACTCGCTCACACAGGCCCAACGAGCGCATTGCGGAAGCGATGCCGAAGGATTCCATGTCGACGAGCACGGGCTGGGTCGCCGTTCCGGAGTACAGGGCCAGCGCCAGGGAATACGTCCAGTCCTCCCTGGCGTAGACCGGACCGCTCGAATCGATCGGCACGGGTGCGACCCCTGGTGACACCTTGATTACTTTGTCGGTTGCCAGAACGTGCGCATCGGGAAGGTCCAGACCCGACACCGAGCCCGGAGCACCTGCCGACCCCGCCCGCATCTCGATCGCTTCGAGCGGAGCTTGCTCGTCGGGCTGCGTGCGGACGATCCACTTGTTCTTCAGCTTGACGACCTCGCCGTCGGGCGAGGCGACCACCACTCCCAACGACAGGTATGACACCCTCGCGGCCCGAAACACCTGACCCACATTCTTCGGGTCGACCGTCCCGCAACAGCCGTAGAAGAGGTAGTAGTCGGCCCGGTTCTCCCGAGTCGATCTGCTGAGAGCGGCCGCGGCCACGACATTCCCCTGGGCGCTGAGGGGATGGTGTTCCACCCTGGCTGTCCGGCCGTCGGACAGGCGACCCTCCAGAACTTTTCCGCCCGGCGCTGCCGGCGTCCAGATCGTTGTGCCGTCTACCGGTAGGTCAACGTGAAGGCTTGCCAGCAAGTCGGTTACGGCGACTGCTTCGTTCCTGGTGAACGTGAAGATTGCCACCGTCACGTCCGCCACGGCCACATCGTAGACCCGCGAGAGCCGCGTGCGGGCGATTGTTGACGCACCGACGCCGCAACCCAATTGGTTACGGCATCGTGGGTCCAGCGATTCGTTCCTACTAGCCCGCCGGCGGTACCACGGGCGGACGGCAGACGTTGGCGCCGGGGTCCCACCACCAGCCGTTGTCGCACGCGAGCGGTTGCGGCCCGACGCCAAGAGGCCGGCACACATTAGCCGTGGGGTCCCACCACTGACCCGGATCGCACGCTAAAGGCTGCGGGCCGACGCCGAGTGGCCGGCATACCTTGCCCGTCGGGTCCCACCACTCGTTGTCAGCGCAGTCCGCCGAACTCACCGCTGGCGTCGCGATCGTCACCGCTGCCGTCGACGCGAACGCCATCATGGCGACGACGACAAGGTGGCGAACCAACGTCCTCATCGTGGGCCTCCCCTCGTGCCTAACCTTCATCGAAGCGAGGCGGGGCGAAGGGGTCAAGAGCCCAGTGCACGCCGACGACGCTCCCGCGACCACGGCGGTCCTGCGATGAATTCCGGGCACTTCTCCGGTCAGACCCTAGGAGAAGAGCCAATCGAAGGAAAAGGTGGACCCGATGTCTTCTGAACGCACGGCCTTGCCGCCAGTCGTGGATCAGCAAACCTGGCGGGCCGCACTCGATGGATTGCGCAAACGTGAGAAGGCCGCCACCCGCGAACTGGACGCGATCGCCGCCCAGCGTCGGCGTCTACCGATGGTCGAACTGGTCGACTACACGCTGGTGGGCGCTGACGGGCCCATCCGCCTGGTCGATGTGTTCGGCGGCCGCTCGCAGCTCATCGTCTACCACCACATGTGGTCCGACGGCGCGGAGTGGCAGTGCAGCGGGTGTACAGGCTTTACGTCGCAATTCACCCGGCTGGATTTCCTCGACAACTACGACGCCCGGTTCGTCATCGTCACCAACGGACCGATCGAGGAAGCCCTGGCCTACCAGCGGAAGGTCGGCAACCGCATGGAGTGGTATTCGTCGTCGCAGAGTTCCTTCGCCGCCGACATGGACGCGCCGCCCGGCGGGGGCTTCGGGGTCAACGTGTTGCTGCGCGATGGTGACACCGTGTACCGCACGTGGCATTCGAACGGGCGAGGCACCGAGCAACTCAGCCACACGTTCGGGCTGATCGACATCCTGCCCTGGGGACGGCAGGAGGAGTGGCTGGATTCACCGGAAGGGTGGCCTTCGCGCCCGACTTATTCGGGGTGGCCGGGCTCCCCCGATATCGCCGCCGCCTACGGAGCGACGGAGAACGGGTGACCCGCGCCGCCGAACTACTGCGCCGCGAGCGCCGAGTTCGCGGGGACCCGCGGGATCTCGGACGCGGGTAACGGTGGGCAGAAAAAGTTCCCTTGTACGGCGTCGCAACCGTATTCCTTGAGCCGATGGGCCGTTTCGTAGTCTTCGACGCCTTCGGCAACGGTGGTGATGTCAAACCCCGATGACAACTCGATCACCGAGCGCACGATGGTGGCGGCGCGGTCGTCATGCAGGATCGGTGCGACGAATTCGTGGCCGAGTTTGACTTCATCGGCCGGTAGCTCGCGCAGATAAGTCAGGGTGGCATAGCCGCTGCCGAAGTCGTCGATGGCCACCCGGATACCGTTCTCGCGGAGACGATTCAGCACGGTGCGCGCCTTCGCCAGGTCGGCGACCACCAAATCCTCGGTGATCTCGATCGTGAGGGAACTGGGCGACATCCCGTAGTTGTCGAGCACGGACATGATGCGATCGGGCAGCGAATCCTGGTCGACGGACGGCGCCCCCAGGTTGATCGCGACAGGAATCGCGGCACCTGTACTTTGCCAGGCGGCAGCATCGGCGACGGCGCGTGACAGCACCAGATCGGTGAGGGCGTCCATCAGCCCGTGTTCGCGGGCCAGAGGCAAGAACTTGTCAGGCTCCAGCACGCCAGATCGCGGGTGTTGCCAGCGGACGAGCGCCTCTACCCCGGTGACGGAACCGGTCCACATGCTGAATTTCGGCTGGTATAGCAGGGTGAGCGAGCCGTTCTCGATGGCGCGTCGCAGTTCTCCGAGCAGTTGCAGTCGGGCGATGGCACCCTCGTATGCCGGCGACCCGCCAAGCGGGGCGTCCATTCCGGGGGCAAAGGTCCGCACACTGGTGGCGCTCGCCAGCTGGGCATAGGAGCGAGCCGCATCCGCCTGTTTGATCAGATCGCCCGACGTCGGAGCGGCGGCGAGTCCCGATCCGGCCGAGGCCACGCCGATGCTCACCCGAACGTCCAGGCGATGATCCTCGATGTCGACTGGTTCCTCGAAAGACCGGACCAGACCGTTGGCCACCTGCGCGGCCACGTCGGGACGGTCTTCGACCAGGACGGCGAATTCGTTCCCGCTTATCCGCGCAACCGTGTGACTGTCATTGGTATTGGCCTGGATCCGTTCGCCGACGCCGCGCAATAGTTGGTCGCCCACATCCTCACCGAGCGTGTCATTGACCAGCTTGAAATCGTCGACGCTCACCACCAGGACGCTGACCGGCACGCTGTGGTGAACGTGTAAGCGCAGCGCGTGCGCAAGGCGATCGTCGAAGAGTCGCTGATTCGCCAACCCCGTTGTCGGGTCGCGCAGCGCCGCGTCAGTCACCGCGACAAGGAGGCGTTGCTTGCGGTCCAGCAGCAGGATGTGGCGGATCAGGGTGGTGAGGAACAGCACCACGCAAACCACGAAGACGAACGCCTCGCCCCGGTATGTGGGCCAAAAGTGTACGGCGCCAACGACAATGGCCAGCAACACCGGCAGGTACGGCAGCCACAGTGACGCCCTGGACGAGGGTCGCGAAAACCCGAGGTCGGGTTCCGGCGTCGGATGAGAGGTGATACCGGACAGTGCGAAGAAGTACATTCCGCCGGCCCAGCCAAGAAGGACCAGGTCACTCGGCAACTGGTAGGCGTAATCCTGGTAGACGTGGACCACCCCGGTCGCTGCAATGACTCCCCAGCCCAGTGTCATCAGCGTCGGGGAAAGCTTGCGGCCCGTCTCGGCCTTCCTCACGATGATGAAGCTCATCGCAACCAGCCCGACATATACGCCCGCGGCGGTAGCCAACAAGATCCGCGGAACGCTCACCGACTGTGATGGGTGCGCCGAGCGACCCAGCGGCAGGAGGACGAGGACGACCACTAGCGAGGCGGTGATGAGGATGCCGTCGAGCAGGAGGTCGACGCCGAATCGGGAATCATCCCGACTCGGAATCGCAACGGCGGCGATCAACGCGCACAGCGGCAAGATGAGGTAGCCCATGTTCGCCGCCGAAAAATCCGCGGCCGGCAGAACGCCACCCAGGGCGACGTAGAACCACACCGCTTCGCCGGCCGTCCAACCGGCCAGGGCGATCGACATGACGATCCATGCAAACCGTTGGCGGCTTCGAGACGTGCGCGCGGCGCTGATCGAGCACCCGGCGGCGAATACACCCCCGACGACTGTCCCCGCCGAGGCGATGACCGCCCGACGCGAGGCATCGCCGGCACCGAACAACATCGCCGCGAACACGAGGAGGCCGATCGTCGCCAACACGACCAGCGCTCGTCGCCTTCGTGTCAGTGACACCGTTCCCCTCGATCGGTCGGGTGGCCTTGCAAGCAGGATATGGCTACGGCACACCTCACGAGCAGTTCTGCTCATTGTTGGCGTGTTCTCGGTCGTTGCTGGACAGGACCGTCCGTGCCGCTTTCCGCTGCCCTTGGGTCCGTCGCTTCGGCGAGTCGATGTGGTGCCGTGCACCCGCGACAGGCTAGGGCGACGGGGCGTTCTGAGCCCTACGCGCCCTCATGTGCAAAGTGTGGGGGCGTCGCACACGTTGCCGGGGCAATAGACCGAGTGCGCGGCGTCGACCATGGTTCCGACGTCTAACAGCGTCACGCCCCTCGCGTTCAGGTGGGCGTGGACATCGTCGGCGATCTGTTGTGGCGTCCAACCCCAGGTGAGGTCGTAGCAGATGAGGTGGGCCTCGCCGATGAGAGCCTCTTCCGTCTGGGGCGGCCACGACAGGCCGACGGCGCGCAATTGGGCGAGGTATGCCTCGTCTTGGGGTGTGGTGGCGGTCGCGACGGCAGCGCTCCCAACCAGGGCGGCGCCCGCCGCCACCGCGACGGCCAGTGGGGCAAGCAAGCGAGGTGAGGGCATTCGATCGCTCCGTTCCGCCGGGCCGCCGGCACTTTTCGGGTCCACAGCAGCGCGCATCTGAAGAATAGACGAAAGCCCGAGAAGGCCGCTTGGTTCGCAGTGAAGTCGCTTCGTCAGCCTTCACGCTCGCCCGCGACCCGGCTGAGGGCAGCGCCAACGTGCGCAATCACTGGCTGTAGCGTGACGCCCGTGAAGTCCTCCCTGGTGTATTCCTCCGTCGCGGCCTGCATCGCGGCGAGTGTTCTGGCGATCGCCGCGTCGAACGACGCCACCGCGGCCGGCTCATGCCCCACCGCGGCACCGCCGGCCGGTGGCACCCCCGACTGGACCCTGGCCGGAACCACGGGCAGCGTCGCGGTGACCGGTTCCACGGATACGGCCGCTCCGCGGGTGGACGTGACGACACCGTTTAGCGTCACGCAGACCCAGGTCCATACGCTGCACGCCGGCGACGGACCCGTGGTGCCGGGCACCGCCACGGTGTCTGTCTGCTACATGGGGGTCAACGGGCGTGACGGGTCCGTCTTCGACAGCAGCTACCAGCGGGGCGCCCCGATCGACTTCCCGCTCAGCGGGGTGGTGCCGGGCTTCCAGAAGGCCATCGCGGGACAGAAGGTCGGCTCCACGGTGGCCGTCGCGATGACGTCGGCGGATGGCTACCCGAACGGTCAGCCCAGCGCAGGAATCCGGCCGGGCGACTCGCTCGTTTTCGCGATCAAGATCCTCAGCGCCTCAGGCTAGTTCGACCAGCCGGTTCGGGCGCGCCGACCTGCAGCACTGCCGGGCCGGGGCCAGCCGGGAAGTCGGCTCACCCGCAGAGACGGCTACACCGGCCCGGGAAGCTCCCCGAGCTCCGAAAGTTCGGCGTGGACAGACGCGATCGCCGTCCGATACTGGTCATCGGCCAGCGTCTTGTTGTAATAGCGGTTCATGCGCAGCTGGTATTGCAGATTGCGCAACTGCCGGATGCGGTCCAGCCTGGTGGTGTCGTCCGCCGAGAACTTCAATTGCGCGGCCGTGATGTGCCCGGCCATGACGTGTTCTATCGGGGACAGCCGGTAGCCGCGACCGGCGAGGTATTCGAAATACGGCTTGAGGTATGGGCGTCCGCCGGCTTGCCAGCTGCCGCGGGTGGTGTTCCATTCAAACGCCGCGAGCACCAACGCCAGCGTCACCACCGCCGGGCGCGCATCGAAATCGGTTGTCTCTTCCAGGTTCTTGTATCGCGCTTCATCGGTCCCCAGCAGCTGCGCGGCGACATTCATGCTGGCCGGGCAGTGCAGATCGGCCAAATAGTGGAAGTTCCGCGCGATGAAGACCTCGGTCCCGGGTGGCGGCGTGCTCCCCGAAACGATGTTGGTGCGAATCCACTCACGCCGCGCGGCAGCGACCGCCGCGGCGCGGCGATCCAGCTCGCGGTCCAGAACCCAGTCCGTTTTGGCTTGTGCGGCGGCTTCCGATTCCAGCTTGGCCGGCTGGGCCCCGGTGTAGGTGGGGCCGCCCGTCACCTCGCTCAACGCGAGCGGGCGCCCCATGTCCCAGGTCAGGTACCGGGCGTACACATCAAGGTCCGGAAGCTTCGCCATCCGGGCCAGGTCGCCCAATGTCGTACTGCCCGTCACCAGTCTGCAGAACTGTGCAGGTTGCCGAAGGTCGTCGCGGGTGTAGATCAGCCCCAGCTCGCGGCGACGCAGCTGATCGTCGGTGTTGACGTCGACAAACCACCCGACCGGTCCGGCAACTCCCGGCAGGTAGCGGGAGATTTCGACGAGCAAATCGTCGACGGTGGCCGAGCCGGGGAAGATCCAGAAGACCCGATGGGACTCGACGTCATCGCCCATCGCAACGCTGTTGCGATTCAGCGTGACTTTTACCGTGTCGGTCATGGTGGGGATTATGTCCCGACGTCAGACGCCCACGCCATTCACTAGAAGTTGAGTCCCGAGAACATGATTCGGCCGGGATCGTATTTCTGGCGCACGGCGGTCAGCCGGGACAGGTTCGAGCTGAAGTACCGCGAGGCGGGCTGGTTCGCCTCGATGTAGTTCACATAACCGCCGACCGAATAGGGTTGCACGGCTTGGTGCGCGGTGCTGAGCCAATTGGTCGCCGCCGCCGCGTCACCGGTTTCGACATACCACTGCACCAGCGCGTACTGCCGGCGCCATGGGAAGGCGGTGGCTCCCGGCGCGACATCGGCGAGGGCGCCGTCCAGCGCGTGCATGATCGCCAACATGCGCCCGGCGCCGCGGGGAAATGCCTCGACGGCCTTGGCGATCCCCTGGGCGGTGGCGGCGTTGACGACGGGTAGCACGTCGGATCCGCCGACATATCCAAGCGGTGACGGGTTGAGGTTCCCGAACGCCAGATACCTCACCAGGTCCAGATAGTTGAACGTGTGGTTCTCGGTCCCCGAGGGTTGCACCCCAACGGCTTTGGTGATGGCGGCCCCGACGCTGCCCCCGGACCCGACCGGGCAGGTCGCCATGATCCGGCAATGCGTGCCCATCGCGTCGACGGTGGCGTCCGCCAGTGCCCAGCTGTTCCGGTCGGCGGTGCGCAGCCAGTTCTGCCACCCCACCAGGACCTGCGCAAACGACTCGGGTGGGAAGTTGAGGTTCACCACGTCGAGATCGGTGGTCGGGAACGTCGCAAACGTCAGCGAAGTGGTCACGCCGAAGTTCCCGCCGCCGCCACCGCGCAACGCCCAGAACAGGTCGGGATTGCTGGCGTTGGACGCGGTCACCGCCTGGCCGCCGGGCACCACCACCGAGGCCGAAACCAATTGATCGCAGAGCAGGCCCGCGTGGCGGGAATTGGCGCCCAGTCCCCCGCCCAGCGCATGCCCGGAGGCGCCGACCGACGGGCAGGTGCCGGTGGGGATGCCCCGGCCCGCGCCGGCCAACGCCTCGTGCATGGCATACAAACTCGTCGCCGGCGTCACGGTGATCTGCCCGGTGGCGGCGTCGTAGTTGATACCGCCCGGCAGCTGGCGCAGGTCGAGCACCATGACGCCGTTCGCCGTGGACGCGCCGATGTAGGAATGACCGCCGCTGCGCGGAGCCACCTTCAGGTTGTGCGCCGCCGCGAACGCCATGGCCTTCTGCACGTCGGCCGCCGACGTCGGAGTGACGATCGCCGCGGGCGTCAAGCCGTTGTAGTTGGTGTTGAAGACCTGCTTGGCCGAGCCGAACCCACCGTTGTCCGGCAACAGCACCTGTCCACCGATGGCGGTGGACAGACCCTCCCAGCCGGTGGGATTCGGGGCTGCCGCCGCCCGGCCTGGCCCCAAGACCGCACCGGCGGCCAGTGCTCCGGCGGCACCCCGCAGGAAGGCCTGGCGGGAGAATTCACGCGCCACCGGCGGCCTCCCCCGTCTGCCTCATGTTTCGCATCCTTGACCGCGCGACACCGAAATTCGCGTTGCCCCATGCCCTGTGACCGGATCGAAATCCATACGAACCGCACCGGTGATCCACCCGCGCGGCCCCATGCCCGCAACCTCAGACAGACAGGCGGGTCTTCGCCTCGTATTGTCTGCAGCGTGATCGCCGCTTCGATGTGCGCGCCCCGCGAGATCGCACGGTAAGCGGGGCTCTGGCACGTGGGTGCTCTTGTGCTGGCGCTTGCCGGCCTGGCGCTTCTCGATTCGTTGAACGTCCTCAACCTGGGTGTGGTTTCCGCGGTGATCTTCGACAGTCGGTTGAATCGCCGGTCGCCGGTTCCGGGTGCCCTCAGCTTCGTCGCGGGCGTGTTCGCCGTGACGACCACGTTCGGGGTGTGCACGGTGCTGGGTCTGAGCTTCCTGACCCACGTCGTCGGTTTCCACGTGACGCCGGCCATCCGTTTTCGCGGCGAGTTGGCTCTCGGCGTGGTGCTGACCGGCCTGGCCTACTTCCCGCTGACCGCTCAGTCATCGGCGCCCGGCTGGGCGTTGGCGGCGATGCGCCAGCGCCCGTGGTTGCTCGGGTTCCTCGGGTTGGCGGTCGGTAGCGGCCAAGCGCCAACCGCCATCCCCTATCTCACCGCGTTGACCATGCTCGCCGCCCTGCACCCGAGGCCGCCGCTCTGGCCGTTGGTCATCCTGGTCTACTGGGCCATCGCGCTTTCCCCGCCGCTGATGATCCTTACGCTTTCGATGAGGAAAACCATGCGAGCCAAGCGCATTCAGCGCAGTCTCGTGCGTGCCCTGACCCGTTACGGCCCGATATCGGTGCGACTTCTGTTCCTGGTCTTCGGGATCGGGCTGATAACCGACGCGCTCGTCAACCACAGTGCGCTGTGGTGACGCACAACTCCTTCCCACCTCCCGCCCAGCAAGACGGATTACTTTGGCGAATATGACCGATCGCCAGCAACGCGCGATGTCATTCGGCTCGATCGCCGACGACTACGACGGCTTTCGTCCGCGGCCCCCGGAAGAAGCGGTGGACTGGCTGGTGCCGCCCCGGTGCGCCGTGGCCGTGGACCTGGGTGCGGGCACCGGCCTGTTCACCCGCGCGCTGATCAGCAGGGCGGCGACGGTCATCGCCGTGGAGCCCGACGCACGCATGCGGGCGGTGCTCACCGAGCGGTCGCCCGAGGTGCGTGCCGTCGAAGGCACGGGTGAGTCGATCCCGCTTCCCGACGCTTCCGTCGACGCAGTGTTCGTCTCTTCGGCGTGGCACTGGATGGATCCCCAGCGCGCAGTTCCCGAGATTGGCCGCGTCCTGCGCGACCATGGGCGATTCGGCTTGATTTGGACCAGTCGAGACCGTGAGGTGGATTGGGTCCGGAACCTGGACCTGCTTCCGGGCGAGGAGACGCCCGAGGCGGAATCCCCCGACCGCTTCCGCCGGCGCCACGAGAACGTCGTGCTTCCCGACCCGCAGATCTTCCACAACGTTTCGCGCGAGACGTTCACGTTTGTGCGGACCATGACCATAGACGACGTCGTCTCGATGGTCGGCACCTACAGCAGGGTGATCATCGCGTCGCCGGATGAGCGCGCGGCGCGACTGGCCAATGCCCGCGCCGCCTTGAACGAGCGATTCTTTGATGCCGAAGCGATAGACGTCCCCATGAAGTCTCGGTGCTGGCGCGCAGACCGGATCCCCCGCGCCGACCGTTAGGGGTTGGCGTCTCAGGCCTGGGGACCCTCCGAGGGCGGCCAATGCGAGCCCGGCGACGCCTCGCCCGGGGAATCGTGTTCCCCGCGGGCCAGCGGCACCCACCGCTCGCTCGGGGCGGGTTGCTTGGACGACGGGAAGTCCCGCAGCTTGCCCGAAGGCTTGGCGTCCCATTTGGCGAAGGTGAGTGGCGTCTGCAGCCAGGAGTGCAGCAGGCAGTAGACCGCCTGCAGCGAGTCCAGATGTGTGCGCTCCCAACCGTGGCTGCCGTCGAGGCCGAAGCCGACGAGCGCGGCGCGGGTACCCGCGCCCGCCTCGATCGCCGCGGCGGCGTCTGAGCGGTAGAAGCGGAACACGTCGCGCGCGCACGGGATGCCCTGCTCCTCGGCGAGCCGGCACAACTTGCGGGTCAGGTGGTAGTCGAACGGCCCGTGCAGGTCGGCCATCGGTATCGTCACGCCGTCCTCGATGGAATGCTGTCCCGGCGCGCAGACGGCGTTGTCCACCGAAACCAATTCGGCGACGTCGGCGGGTAACCCGTGACTCGCCCCGTGGCCGACCTCCTCGGTGATGGTGATCATCAGCATGGTGCGGTGCGGCAGCACCAGCTTCTGCTCGGCGAAGTTCTTGGCCAGGGCGAGCGCGATCGCGACGCCCGCCTTGCCGTCGAGGTGGCGGGAGACGATGTAGCCGTCGGCGGTCAGTTCGGGGCTGGCGATGAGGGCGACGAAGTCGCCGATCTGCAGGCCGAGACGGAGGAGGTCCTCCCGGGAGGAGACCTTGCGGTCGACGCGCACCTCGACGTGTTCCCAGTCGGTGGGCTGCAGGTCGATCTCGTCGCCGAATGCGTGGCCGCTGGCTTTGAGGGGCATGACCGTGCCGGTGATGAATTCGTCGGGGTCGTCGGAGAAGATCCGCACCCGCGCGCCCGCGGCGAACCGGGCCGAGAAGGTGCCGACCGGGATGACCTCGAGGCGCCCGTTGTCCTTGAGCCTGCGCACCATGCAGCCGATGGTGTCGGCGTGGACGACAAGCGCGCGGTCGGTGGTGGCCGACGCCCCTGGAAGTTCGGCGGTCAGCGCACCGCGCCGCGTCAAGGAGAAGGGCACGCCGAAGTCATCGAAGATGTCGCCGATATGCTGCATCACCGCATCCGTCCGCCCCGCCGGGCTTGGCGTCTGCAGCAGCGCGAGCAGGGTGTCGACCATCCACGTGCGGTCGGCGTCGGTCATGGCCGCGGTGTCACGCAAGGTGTCTCCTTTCGGATCGTCCGGGACCGCGTTCAACCTACCGCGTGGTCACCGTCGATCCACCGGCCCGGGCCGTGAGACTCGCACCACAAGAGGGCACCCCGACCCGCGGAGCCAACGGTAGAGCAACGCGTATCCGGCCGCCCGTCTGCGCAACCCGATTCCGTCACACGGAGGTGGCTGGATCAGCGGGTCAAGGGTTCACGTTGGGGCACACCTGTTTGATCCAAGCGGTGAGCGCGTCCCGGTTGGTGTCGAGATCGAGGTCGTCGGGCCGCGCGCCGCCGGTGGTGACGAAGTGCTCGATCGCGGCCTTCACCGTGTCCGGCGGACCGTACTTTTCCAGCGTGTCGGCGTACTTGCGCGCCTTCTCGGGGTTGTTGGCCACCATCAGGTTGTCCTTGGCGAAGGAGATGTCCAGGCAGGTGGACTGGTCGAACGACTGGGCTTGCGTGGAGGGCGGTGTAGTTGGCGGCGACGACGTGGACGCCTGCGGGGACGACGTCGGTGCCTGACTCGCCGTCGAGCCTGACGCCGACGTGCCGCTCGAACACCCCGCCGTGAGGATGGCGAGCGCGACCATTGCTGCGGACGTAATCCGGTGTAGCCGCATCGCAGGCTCCCTTATTCCGAAATGGTGTTTGCTGGGCGGAGCTTACCGGCAGCCGGCGATCGCCGGGCGCACTTTCAAGCGCTGTTTACGTCGGAGCCATTCCGCGAGGTGCGCGGCGATGAAATCCGTACCATCCGCTTTTGTTGCCCTAGGAAACCCTTGAACTGCGAACTATTTCGCAGTGTCCGGCATGCACACGCACTTGGGTTTCCATTTTGCACCCGGCGTGCGGCACCGCGCGCCGCTGGGCGGTGAGAGCGGTCGACGATAGTCCCGATGAATATTTTGGTTGACTGCGCAATTTGCTGTCGCAACCGATATGCTTCCGCCTTCTGGATCAACGCAACCACGAAGGGTGAGCAACACATGCGCCAACTATCGACCGCGGTGTCCGCCGCCGCCATCGGAATTCTGGTTGCCGCGTGCGGCGGTAGCAACGGCGGCGCTCCCGGCTCTTCGACCACGACCTCCACCAGTCCGCCGGTGGCGCAGGCCGCGCTACCGGGCTTGCTGCTTACGTCCGCGGACCTCGACAGCGCCTTGGGGACCACCGGATCGAAGAGCAAGGAAAAGAGCGACAAGCTAAAGGACGACGCCGCGAAGCAGCCGTGGCCTGCAGGCTGGAAATTCCCCGACGACTGCGTCTACGCCATCGGCCCCGGGCAGGCCCCCGTGTATGCCGGCAGCGGCTACACCGCTTCCAGTGGCGACGACGAAGTCGCGCCCAGTCCCCCGAATTCCAGCGAACCGGACCCCGAGGTGGAACAGGTGGTGGTGTTGTTCCCGACCGCCAAGGAGGCCAACTCCTTCTTCTCCACCTCGGCGCAGCGCTGGCCGGCCTGCGCCAACCGCCAGTTCACCACCCCGGCCGGGCAGGACACCCCGGAGACGGGCTGGCAGGTGGGAGCGGTCTCCAACGCGAACGGAATGTTGAGCACCACCCTGACGATGACTATTCGCGACAACGGCAACGTTCTGCTGACCATGACCTGCCAGCGGGCGCTGACCGTGCGCAACAACGTCGCGATCGATGTCAGCGCGGTCCGCAAGGACCCATCGGACTTGGCCGTCAAGCTCGCCGGTCAGATCGCCGGCAAAGCCGACAAGCAATAAGCGAGCACGCTTATGAGGCGGATGCCAATTCCGCGATGAGCTCGGCGAGGGTGAGAATCCGCTCGGCGTTGCGGACGTGCAGGCTCTCGATCATCCGACCGTCCATCGTGATGACACTGGTGCCCCTGGCCCGCGCCTGCTCGTAGGCCGCGACCACCTTGCGGGCGTCGGTGAGTTCCTCTTGCGAGGGGCCGAACAGGTCGTTCGCCGGCCCTATCTGGGACGGATGAATCAAAGTCTTGCCGTCGAAACCCATTTCGCGGCCTTGCCGGGCCTCGGCGCGAAACCCGTCTTCGTCGGTGATGTCGTTGAAGACCCCGTCCAGGATCACCTTTCCGGCCGCCCTGGCTCCCAGCACGGCCAACGCCAGCGCGGGCACGACGGGCGCGCGCCCGGGCACGTGCAAGCCGTGCAGATCGTTCACCAGGTCATTGGTGCCGACCACCATTGCCGCCAATCGATCGCTGGCCGAGGCGATCTCCTCGGCCCGCAGGAAGGACCGCGGCGTTTCGATCATCACCCACAGCCGCAACGACTCGGGCGCGTCGAGCGCGTCGAGCGTTGCGGCCAGCGCTCGAACCTGGTCACCCGACTCCACCTTCGGCACCAGCACCCCGTCGGCGGTCGAGCGCGCCACAGCCGCCAGGTCCTCGTCGTGCCACTCGGTGTCCAAACCGTTGATGCGCACGACGACCTCCCGGGGGCGGTAACCATCGGACGAGATCGCGTCGCACACCGCCGCCCTCGAATCGGCTTTGGCGTCAGGCCCGACGGCGTCCTCGAGGTCGAAGATGACCACGTCGGCGGCGAGCGATTTGCCCTTCTCCAATGCCCGAGGCTTGTTGCCGGGCAGGTACAACGCCGAGCGGCGCGGGCGCAACGTGGGTGCCATCAACCGATTCGCCTCCTGTCGTGGAGCTCATGGGTGCATAGTGACCGCGGCATAGGCAGAAAGTACCCTTCGATACGGGTGGTTTAGCCGCGCGGTTGGTCTGCGGTGAGCCTCCGGAACGCGAATTGGCCGCCGCGGCGGCGCAATCCCGGGAGGGAGCAGCGAATGTCAACACTTGGCTCCGCGCGCACCGAGGGTGACAGCTGGGATCTGGCCTCCAGCGTCGGGGCGACCGCGACGATGGTTGCCGCGTCCCGGGCGCTGGCCTCCCGTGCGCCGGACCCGCTGCTCGACGACCGGTTCGCCGAGCCCTTGGTGCGCGCCGTCGGCCACCCGTTCTTCGTCCGCATGCTGGACGGCGAGATCCCGCTCGACAGCGACGACATGCCCTTGACGCTGCAGCAGCGTCGTGAGCAGATCGCCGTGCGCACCAAGTTTTTCGACGACTTCCTGACGTCGGCGACCGCGGCGGGCATACGTCAGGCCGTCATCCTGGCGGCCGGACTTGACGCTCGCGCCTACCGGTTGCCGTGGCCGGCGGGCACGGTGGTCTACGAGGTCGATCAGCCCGCGGTCATCGCGTTCAAAGGCGACACGCTGGCCCGGATCGGGGGCGAACCGACCGCCGAACGCCGAACCGTGGGTATCGATCTGCGTGAGGACTGGCCAAAAGCCCTACGAGAGACTGGCTTTGACGCCGCCGCCCCCACGGCGTGGATCGCTGAGGGTCTGCTCCCGTACCTGCCACCGCAGGCACAGGACCGGCTGTTGGACAACATCACTGCGCTCAGCGCGCCGGGCAGCCGGCTGGCGACCGAGAACATCACCGACATGGGCGTGTTCAGCGATGAGCGAGCCCGGGCGATGCGCACCACGTGGCGGAAGCACGGGCTGGACATCGATGTCGCCGAACTGGTGTGGCATGGGGAACGCCAACCCGCCGGCGAGCACCTGGCCGCCACCGGCTGGGTCGTCACCCCTTACCCCACCGAGCGGCTGTACGCCGACTACGGCTTTGCCGTTCCCGACAGCGAGATCTTCAAGACTTTCCGGGGCGCCGTCACCTACATCAGTGCCGAAAGGGGCTGAGCGCGGCCTCCTCCGGTGGGCTGCGGAAAGCGGAGCGAGTTAACGCCCCTAGCTTCCGTCTGCCCGGTGGTACTCATCGTTGATGAGGATCTGAACGCCCCGCCATCCCCAGTAGACGCGGTGGGCGGTGATCAGCCCGTCGTCAATCTCCATGACCTCGACGAAGTCCATCTGGGGACCGTTCGGGGTCTCGCGCGGGTATTCCCACGTCGCGCGGTGCCCATCGGTGAAGAATCCGGCGCGGTGGTACTGGCGTTCATCGGGTGTACGAGCAACGACTTCGGTGAGGAAGGGACGCAGCTCATCGCGACCCCGACATACCCCCGGGCCGCCGAGTATGTGAGCGGCGACCGGGCTTTCCAGTACCGCGTCCTGCGCATAGCAGGCCAGCAGCCCCTCGACATCGTGCTCCGCGAGTGCCTTCTCCCATGCATGGGTTACCGCTTGGATGCTGGCGACGTCATCTCTGGTGTTGGTCTTATTCGTCATATGCCCTGGGTTGCCCGGGATGGATCCGGCTAACCGGGGTGCAATCAGCCCCTGACGTCCCGCCACTCGCGCTCGAACGGCAGTCGCCACGCATTGGGTGCGATCAATTGATGAATGGCGTTGGGGCCCCAGGTGCCCGGCTGGTACATCTTCGCCGGCGGGGGGTCGTCGAGCAGTTCCTGCGAACGCTCCCACAACGATTCGATGCCCTCGGCGGTGGTGAACAGCGTGTGATCGCCACGCATCGCGTCGAGGATGAGCCGTTCGTACGCCTCCAGCACGTCCACCACGGTGTCGATCTCCTGCGAGGAGAACTGCATGGACAGCTTGTCCAGCTTCATTCCGGGGCCCGGCCGCTTGCCGTAGAACGACAGCGACACCTTCGAGTTGTCGGCGAGGTCGAAAGTGAGGTGATCCGGACCTTGAGTCCCGACCCCTGAGCCGGGCGGGAACATCGTCCGGGGCGCCTCCCGGAACGCGATCGAGATGATGCGGATGCCCTCGGCCATCTTCTTGCCGGTGCGCAGATAAATCGGCACGCCAGCCCAGCGCCAGTTGTCGATGCCGACCCTGAGGGCGATGAACGTCTCGGTGTCGGAGTCCTTGGCCACACCCTGTTCGTCGCGGTATCCGTTGTACTGGCCGCGCACCACTTCGGACGGCTTGACCGGCAGCATCGACCGGAACACCTTGTTCTTTTCTTCGCTGATGGCAAAGGGCTCGAGGGCCGTCGGCGGCTCCATGACCACGAACGCCATCACCTGGAACAGGTGGGTCACGACCATGTCCTTGTAGGCGCCGGTCTCCTCGTAGAAGTTCGCCCGCTGATCCAGGCCGAGGGCTTCGGGGATGTCGATCTGGATGTGGTCGATGAAGTTGCGGTTCCAGATCGGCTCGAACAGGCCGTTGGCAAAGCGGAACGCCAAGATGTTCTGGGCAGCCTCCTTGCCCAAGAAGTGGTCGATGCGGAAGATCTGGGATTCCTCGAACGTTTCGTGCACGAAGTCGTTGAGCGCCACCGCGCTGGCGAAGTCGGTCCCGAACGGCTTCTCCATCACCACCCTCGAGCGCTCGACGAGCTTGGCGTCGCGCAGCATGGTGATGACTTGACGCGCGGCTTTCGGCGGCACCGACAGGTAGTGCAGACGCCGGACATCGGGACCGAGTTCGGCCTCGGCGTCGGCGACCGCCGCGGCCAGCGCTTCCGGTCCGGCGCCCTGCGGGACGTAGGTGACGATCTTCGCGAAGTTGGCCCACTGTTCGGGCGAGAGCTTGTGCGTGCCGAACGAATCGATCGCCTCTTTGGCGATCTCGCGAAATTCGTCGTCGCTGAGGTCTTCCAGCGACGTTGCGACGATATGGATATCGGGTGCGAGCTCGGACTGGTCCAGGTAGGCCAGACCGGGGATCAGCTTGCGTTTGGCCAGATCCCCCGTCGCGCCGAACAGGACGATGACGTGGGGGTCGAGTCGTTCGGTCTGGTGGCGGCGGGGGCGTCCGTCGGCCGCCGGGTAAGAGATGGTCTGCGGTTTTTTGTCGGCCACAAGTGCGATACTTCCACCGCCGCGGCGTTATGTCGCGTCCGTCACCGCCAGCTGGTCAACCCGACGTGGACCAAGATGAACCGAGGATCACAGGCCCCCACCGGGTTACCACCAGGCTGACGGGGTACTGGATACCGACGGCACGGCACCCGACCACAGTCAATGGGAAGTGATATGACGAAACCCGACAAAGACCTGCGCGGTCATTCTCAGGAGCTGGAGGACATCGTCGACCAGCTCGAGGAGAAGGTCGCCGACGACCGGGAGGCCGAGGGCGTTGCGGGCAAGCCCAGCGACCGGGAACGCGCCGCCACCCGCGGCTCGGGCGACGAACCGCCGGACTAGCAGCTAGAAGAGCGCGAGTCGCCGCACCACGCGTCGAGCGCGTCGCCAAGCGCGCAACCGCCGTATCCCTCGACCCAGGCGACATGTCCGTCCGGCCGGATCAAAACCGCGCCGGGAGCCGCGACCGCGCCGACGACCGGAAGCTCCCACGTACCCGCATATTGCGCGTCGATCAGCTGAACCCGGTTCGCCCATGAGGCTACGTCGAAACGGCCGGGTTCACCGAGGTTGAGCAACACCGGCCGGGCCCGGTGGAGCAGCGTGAAAACCCGCATCGGGCCGTCGTTCGTGGTCAGGTCGAGGTCGGGCATGCGGCGTCCGAGCAGCGGGTGCCCGTCGCCCAAGTCGTAGTGGATATCCAGGCCGGCCATCATGCCGGCGAACCGTTTGCGGGGCTCGTCCATCTCGAGGAGCTCGGACATGGTGTCGCGCAAGGCCTTGGTGCGGTCGTCCGGGCGAAGAAGCGCCATCTGCGCGATCGAGTTCCGCAGCACCCGCGCGGCGACTGGGTGCCGTTCGGCGTGGTAGGTGTCGAGCAGGCTGTCCGGCGATGTTCCGTTGACCACCTGTCCCAACTTCCATCCCAGGTTGACCGCGTCCTGCACGCCGGTATTGAGGCCCTGTCCGCCGATCGGGTGGTGGACATGCGCGGCGTCACCGGCGAGCAGGACGGGCCCGGCGCGATAGGTTGCGGCCTGCCGGGCCGTGTCGGTGAATCTGGAAAGCCAAGCGGGACTGTGGATCCCGTAGTCCGTCCCATAGACGGCGATGAGCGCCTCGCGGAGCTCACGCAGGCTGGGTTCGCTCGCGGGGCCCAGGCGTTGCTCGGTGACCATCACCCGCACCCGCCCATTGTCGGCCGCGGCCAGCGAATGAACCCCGACCGCGTCGTGACGGATCCCCCACAGCGGCGAATCGCCTGTGCCCGGATCCATTTCGACCTCGGCGAGCAGATAACTGGTGGTCGGTTCCCACCCGGTGAAGTCGATGCCTGCGGCCTTGCGGACCACGCTGCGTCCGCCGTCGCAGCCCGCCAGGTACTCCCCTTGGAGAGATCGCCCATCGGACAACGCAACGCCCACGCGACCATGGTCTTGGGCGAGGCCGGTCACCTCGCATCCGCGGTACGCTCGCACCCCCAGCTCGTGCACCCAGTCGGCGAGTATCCGCTCGATCTCGTTCTGCCACAGCGCCAGACCGTACGGATGCCGGGTGGGAAAGTCGCTGATGTCCAGACGGATCTGGGAGAACCCGGTGACCTGGGCGACCTGACCGCGGGCAAGAAACCGATCGGCGATTCCCCGCTGGTCGAGGACCTCGATGGTGCGCGCATGCAAACCCCCCGCGCGGGCGCCGACGAGGTCCTGGTCGGCGCGCCGCTCGACGATCGCCACATCGACCCCCGCCAACGCCAGCTCACCGGCCAACATCAGCCCCGTCGGGCCTCCCCCGACAACCAGCACCCCATGGTCGACGTTCCTGTGCGACAACAATTCCCACCCCCGGTAACAGCGAAAACGGACTTCGGCCAGCGATTGTGCGGCATCACCCGGGCCTTGCCGCAAGCCCCCCAGTGCGCTATAGGTTGAGAGTGGGAGGGGATTAATCCGCCGGACGCTCCCACAGCCCGTCGAGGGCTCGGTAAATCCGCTGCTCGCTCACCGGCCGTGGGGTGCCCAGCTGTTGCGCCCACAGGCTCACGCGCAATTCCTCGATCTGCCTCGCGATATCGCGGACGTCGTCGGCCGCCCGCCGCGCGGACGGCAGCGCGTGCAGCAATTCGTCGTAGGCGCGCTGGACGGCGTGCACCCGCAGCATCCGCTGTTGATCCGCGTCGATCCCGTGCGGCAGTCGGTCGAGGCGCCGGCGGATCGCGTTCAGGTAGCGGGTCAGATCGGCCAGGTGGGCGCGTCCGGTGGCGGTAACGAACGCCGGCGGCAAGAGTCGGTTCAGCTGCGCGCGGATGTCGGCGATCGCGTCGCTCTGCGGGAGCGGCGGCTGGTCGGGCAGGAGCAGCTGCACGTCCTGGGCGGCGGCCAACACCCGCTCCACGCGGGCCGCAATGTCGGTGGTCGCCGACACCATGTTCTTGCCGGCCCGCTCGCGCAGCGTGGTGAAGTCGTCGCGGGTCCACACCGGCCCGGGTATCAACGTGTCGGCCGCGGCGTCGGCGCAGTCCTCGAGCAGCGCGGTCAGCGAGCCATCCGGGTTCGACCCCAGTGCCAGCCGTGTTCGCGGGGCCAGTTGTCGCTCAACGGCTTTGATCGGTGACGCCGCACTGAGCCGCACCAATCGGCGCAGGCCCGGCCCCAGCATGTGGTCCCGCTCCGCCGACGTCGCGAACACCCGCAGGTCGACCGCGCCACCGGCGTCGACGAAACCGGGAAAGCCCCGTACGGTGCGTCCGTCGACCGTCTCCTCGACGACTTGTGGCAGCGCGTCCAGGTCGGCGGGCCAGGCACGCAGCCCCGTTCGTTCCAGGTCGCCGGCGACCGCCTGCGCGACGGCCCGGCGGGCGGGCGCGGCCAGCCGTTGTTGCAGCGCATCGAGGTTCTTGCCGCGGGCGATCTCGGTGCCGTCGGCTGATTCGACCGCGAAGGTCACGCGCAGATGCGCGGGCAGCTTGTCCAGGTCGAAAGCGTCGATGGGCACCAGAACGCCGGTGCGACGGCGCAACTCGCGCTGCAACGCTTCCAGCAGCGGCTCGCCGGCCGGGTCGATCCCGTCGAGCACGGCGCGGGCGGTGTCCGGCGCGGGAACGAAGTTGCGGCGCAAGTCTTTTGGCAGGGAGCGGATGAGGGCGGTCACCAGCTCCTCGCGCAGCGCCGGCACCTGCCAGGCGAACTCGTCACCACCCAGCCGCGCGAGCACGTCGATCGGCACGTGCACCGTGACGCCGTCGTCGGCGGCGCCGGGTTCGAACCGGTAGGTCAGGGGCAGGCTGAGATCGCCCGAATGCCAGGCCGTCGGCCGCTCGGTGTCGGCGGTGTCTCCGGTGCGCAACAGGTCGTCACGAGTGAACGTCAGCAGCTCGGGGGTGTTGTGCCGCTGCTTATTCCACCACGCGTCGAAGTGCCGCGCCGACACGACGTCGGCCGGGATGCGCGCGTCGTAGAGCGCATAGACCTCGTCGTCGCCGACGAGCAGGTCGCGGCGGCGGGCCCGCTCCTCCAGTTCTTCGAGCTCGGCGCGCAGCCGAGCGTTGTCGCGGAAGAAGTGATGACGCGTCTGCCAGTCGCCCTCCACCAATGCGTGCCGGATGAACAACTCCCGCGCCACCGCCGGCTCGATCCGGGCGTAACCCACGCGGCGGCGCGCAACCAGGGGCAGGCCGTACAGCGTCACCCGCTCGTAGGCCATCACCTCGCCGCGCTTGGGGTCCCAGTGCGGTTCGCTGTGGGAGCGCTGCGCGAGGTCGCCCGCGACGCGCTCGACGACCTCCGGCTGAATGCGCGCGGCGGTGCGCCCGTAGAGGCGGCTGGTTTCCACCAGTTCGGCCACGACCACCCAGCGGGGCGGCCGTTTGGTCAGGGCCGAGCCCGGTGCGAGGACGAAGTGCGAGTTGCGCGCGCCGAGATACTCGCGCCCGTCCTCGCGGCGCATGCCGACGTGCGACAGCAACCCCGCCAGCAGCGCCGCGTGCACCCGTGCGGGGTCGGCCGGGTCGCCAGACTCGCTGACGCCCAGGTCGCGCGCGATGCCGCGTAGCTGCCCGACCAGGTCCTGCCACTCGCGGATGCGCAGATAGTGCAGGAACTCATCTCGGCACATCCGGCGGAATTGATTGCCGGACAAGGTCTTACGCCGCTCCCCTAGGTAGCGCCAGAGGTTCAGGTAGGACAGGAAGTCGGAGTCCTCGTCGGCGAAACGCGCATGCTTCTGTCGAGCCGCGTCCTCGCGGTCGGTGGGCCGCTCCCGCGGGTCGTGGATGGTCAGCGCCGCGGCCAGCACCAGCACCTCTGCCACGCATCCCTCGGTCTCGGCCTGCAGAATCATCCGGCCCAGCCGGAGATCGACCGGCAGCCGCGCCAGGCGGCGGCCGAGTTCGGTGATGGCGCCCTGGGCGTCGAAAGCCCCCAATTCCTGCAGCAGTTGCACGCCGTCGCGGATGCTGCGCCGGTCCGGCGGGTCCAGGAACGGAAAGCTCTCGACCTCGCCGAGGCCCAGGGCCGCCATCTGCAACAGCACCGCGGCGAGATTGGTCCGCAGGATCTCCGGGTCGGTGTAGCGCGGACGGGCCGCGAAGTCCTCCTCCGAGTAGAGACGGATGCACACACCGGCCGCCACCCGGCCGCAGCGGCCCGCCCGTTGCGCGGCCGACGCCTGGGAGATCGGTTCGATCGGCAACCGCTGCACCTTCAGGCGACGGCTGAAGCGTGAAATACGGGCAGTGCCCGGGTCGACGACGTAGCGGATGCCGGGCACGGTCAGTGACGTCTCGGCCACGTTGGTCGCCAACACGACGCGCCGCCCGGTGTGCGGTGCGAACACCTTCTGCTGCTCGGCCGTCGGCAGCCGGGCGTACAAGGGAAGCACCTCGGTGTTCTTCAGTCCGCCCAATGCCTCTGCGGTGTCGCGTATTTCGCGTTCACCCGAGAGGAATACCAGGACATCCCCGGCCGGCTCGGCCTCCAGCTCACCGATCGCGTCGACGATCGCCTCGACCTCGTCACGCGTCTCGGTGCGCACGATCTCGTGGTCGGGGTCGTCGGGATCATCGTCCGGACCGCCCGACACCGGGACTTCGAGCGGTCGGTACCGGATCTCGACCGGGTACGTCCGCCCGGACACCTCGACGATCGGCGCGCCCCCGAAGTGGTCCGCGAAACGCTGCGGCTCGATGGTCGCCGAGGTGACGATCACTTTCAGGTCGGGGCGGCGCGGCAGCAGCTCGCGCAGGTAACCCAGCAGGAAGTCGATGTTCAGGCTGCGCTCGTGCGCCTCGTCGAGGATCAGGGTGTCGTAGCGCAGCAGGCGGCGGTCGCGTTGAATCTCGGCCAGCAGGATGCCGTCGGTCATCAGTTTGACCAGGGTTCGGTCGCTGACTTGATCGGTGAATCGCACGGTGTAGCCGACCGTCTCGCCCAGGGGGCTGCCCAGTTCGTCGGCGATGCGCTGCGCGACCGTGCGGGCGGCCAGCCGCCGCGGTTGGGTGTGCCCGATAGTTCCGCGAACGCCGCGGCCGGCCTCGAGGCAAATCTTGGGCAGCTGCGTGGTCTTGCCCGAACCGGTCTCGCCGGCGACCACCACGACCTGGTTCGCTCGCACCGCATCGGCGATCTCCCGGCGCCGCGCGCTGACGGGGAGGTCGGGATAGGCGATGGTCGGCACCGCGGCTTGCCGGGCGGCGACGAGCGCCTCCGCCCCGGCGATCTCCTCGGCGAGGTGGCGCAGCTTGTCGGGTTTGGCGTCGCG
>NZ_LZJG01000029.1:0-689 GCF_001667785.1 Mycobacterium sp. E3247
AACGGCGAGAAGTGGTACACCTCAGGGGCGTCCATTTCTCAGCTGGCACTGGTGATGGCCAAGACCGATCCCGACGCCCCTCGTCATCGGCAATACACCACCTTCTTGGTGGAGCTGCCCAACGCGGGTTTCGATATCGTCCGCAATATCCCTATCATGGGCGAATCCGATATCCCCACCTACCAGGGCGAAATCCAGATGGGCCACGCCGAAGTGCGCATCCGCGACCTAGTGGTCCCCGACGAGAACATTCTCGGCGGCCGTGGCGAGGGCTTTGCGATGGGGCAGCATCGGCTCGGATACGGCCGGCTCCGGCACGGGATGTGGAGCGTGGCCAAAGCTCAGGCAGCCTTGGATATGGCCACCGCACGTGCGTGCGAGCGTGTCACCTTCGGCAAGCGCGTCGCCGATCGGCAAGGCATCCAGTGGATGCTCGCCGATTGCGCCGAGAAGCTCTACATCACGCGACTGATGATCCTGCACCTGGCCTACAAAATGGAGCACGGGCACGACCTGCGCATCGAGAACTCGATGGCCAAAACCTATATCGCCAACATGCTGATCGAGGTGATCGACACGGCGTTGCAGATACACGGGTCCTTGGGCTACACCCACGACCTGCCGTTGGCGGCCTGGCTCTCAGAGGCGAGAATGAGCCGCATCGTCGACGGCCCCGATGAGGTGCACCG
>NZ_LZJG01000030.1:0-24551 GCF_001667785.1 Mycobacterium sp. E3247
GCCGCCTGTGCCCGGGGCGCCCGCTCCCGGTGCCCCAGCCCCCGGGGCGCCCGGCCCCGCGACGCCGGGCGCCCCGGGGGGGCCTGGTGGTGGACCGTCGGCTCCCGCGGTCCCGCTGGGTCCGGCGGCTCCCGCCGCTCCGCTGGGTCCGGCGGCCGCGGCTCAACCCACCGCGGGTGGGGGCAGCAAGGGCATGGCCCCCGCGTCGGCGACGTCGTCCTCGACGGCGGCTCGCGCGGAGGAGTCGTCGACGACGGCCGCACCCGCGGGAGCGACCGGCATGCCGGCAGGGCCGATGGCGGGTGGATCGGGCGGGGCCTCCGGCGGCTCGCGTGCGGGGTCGGCGGGGCGGTCGGCCGCACCGGTCGGGCAGAAGCCGCCGGGTGGGCCGCCCACGATGCGACCCGCCTCGGCCGCGCGGACGACGCCGCGGGCGGCGGCCGCCGCGCAGGTGCAGTCCCCCGACCCGGCGGAAACGGCGGATGTTGTTGTGCCACCGCCGATCATCCCGGTTTCAGCGGCGCGAGCGGAACGTGACGCCATCGCCGATGCCGCGACCGCCGACGCGGCCCGGCGCGGCGGGACCGACCCGCTGCAGTTGGCGCGGCGGATAGGGGCGGCGCTCAACGCCCCCGGCAGCGGCGGGATGGCCAATCTCAACTTCTTCTGGGTGACCGCGGTGACCACCGACGGTTCGATCGTGGTGGCCAACAGCTATGGGGTGGCCTACATACCCGACGGCGTGCAGTTGCCCGAACAGGTGCACATGGCCAGCGCCGACGACGCGATCCCGGCTGACGAGCGGGCGCGGTGGGCCACCTATCCCGTGATGGCCGTGCAAGGTTGGGCGAACCACCACGACAAGAAGCTGCGAGCGGTGATCGCCACCGAGGAGCAGTTCGCGAAGTCCGATCCCGGCGCCGCCAAGATCGTGTTGACGCCGGAGGACATCCCAGACAGCGGTGCCATGGTCGGCCGATCCCGGCTGGAAGTGGTGGATCCCTCGGCGGCGGAACAGTTGGCGGCGACCAGCGACGCGCGATTGGTCGACCTGATGCCGGCAGCGCCGGCGGGGGCCGAGCCGGCCGGGCAACACCCCACTTCCGAAGTGGTGGATCCCGCGGGGGCCGCTGAGTTGGCGGCCTCGGTCGACGCGGGGACGGTCGACGCGCAGCAACTTCTGACGACGTTGCCGGCGGCGCCGGCGGAACCGAGTCCGCCGGTGGACGAACGCCCGATGTTGTGGTTTGACGTGGTAAAGCCGTTGGCCAGCAAGGCCTCTGGCCGCTCAGCCGCCCACCTGCGCGCATTCCGCACTTACGCTGCGTACGCTCAAGAAGCGCTGCTCGCCGAGGCGCGTACCGAAGTCGACCTCGATGTCCAGCGCTCCGCGGTCGCCGACTGGCTGTACTGGAAGCGCATCACCGCGTTACTCGACGAAGCCCTGGCCGACGCATCCTAGAACGGGCCGGGCATCCCGGCCCTGCTTCGAAATCGCTTGCACCACAAGCGAACCGACGTCACCGCGGCCGGCTCAGAGCCCAACCTCCGACGGCTCTGCGCGGTGCGCAGTCGTGGGCCGCACCGGGGCGGTCCCCGACGCCCGGTCACCGGGCGCGGCGCCGGTGCCCAGAGATTGGTCCCCGTCGGGCTTCGTCTGGTCGACCAGTTGCGTTTGGCCGTCGGCCGGCTGGTCCTTCTTCGTGGTGTCGTCGGCGAGCTGCGCCGGTGCCGCCGCAGCCCCGCCCATGCTGCCCGTGGCCTGCTGGACGCTCGACATGATGGTCTGCATGCCTTGCGTGACAGGCCCGAGGGCCTGCCCCATTCCGCTGAGCTGTGCCATCGGTGCAGCGATGTCTGTCGGCTGACCCTTCTTGTCGGGCTGTGGTTTCGGCTCGGGTTTGGGCTTTTGACCGTCTTTGTCTTTCGATTCGTCTGTGGTGGCACGCAATTGCTGACCGGTCGGCGGGCCGGCGGCCGGCGTTTGCACGGCGGCGAGGAACCGGGCGCCGCCTACATGCTCACCCAGGGCCTGATCCGTCTCGGCATACATTCCGGCCGCCGAGACGATGCTCGAGCCGGTTCTGACGACCGCCGATTCAACGGCGGGTAATCCTTTGATAACGGGCGATTCAATCAACGGAAGAGTTTCGTTGATCGCCGCCGATATCGCGTCCGCACCCGGCACGGATATGGGTGGTGGCACCGACGGAAAAACAAGCGCCCGCAACGTCGCACCCGCAGCCTTCAAACGCGAGGGATCGACCACCAGTGGCTCAGTCATTGCCCAATCCTCTGTCGACGGTGTTACAACAATCCTAGTGAATGGGCCACATCCGAACTGCGCCAGTTTTTCGGAGATATTGGAGTGTCGCCCGAGTGGCTCAGAAGCGAATATTGCGGACGGTGTCGTAGACGCCGGTGATCCATAGCAGCATGGGGATGATGGCGGCGACAATGGTGCCGTCCAACAATTCCAGAATCCGCTTCGTGACGGGCGAAATGCGGCGGACGGCAACCGTCGCCGCGACGATCGCCACCGCGACCAGGCACACCGCCAGGTACATCGTCAGGAAAAGCCACGCCTTGGCCGGATACCAGAGGCTTAGCCGGACCATCACTCCGGTCGGCACGGCGATGGCGGCGGTCAGCAGGGCCCACGCGCACCAGCGTTCTGCATAGAGTCGGGACCTGAACCCGCACGCCGCCGCGACGAGGCCGGCAACGGCGAGACTGTGGACGAAAAAGTGGCCGCGCACGACCAGCGCGATCGTCCCGACTGTCAACACCAGGGTGCCGGCCAACACGAACCCGGTGAGCAGTTGCTTGGCCAGGTGGCTTCGTTCGGTGAGGCGCACGGCGGAGTCGGGAACCGACGCGATGATCGCCTGCCAGGTCCGGTTTTCGCCCTGATCGCCGGCCTCGTCGCCCTTGACCGCGTCGAGCAGTTCGTCATGGTCGACGGCCTCGCCGGGCGCGGGGATGGGTGGCAGCGCAATGCGCGCGACCGCGACAGTGAGCTTGGCCGCGTTCGTGATGGTGAACAGGCCGAACACGATGGCACCCGCAGGCACCCACTGTTGCCAGCCGTAGCCATAGCAGATGGCCGCCGCGGTCACCGCGATCGCCGTGACCTCGATGAACGATGCAAGTTCGAACCGCCGCCGGGGGCCGCCGCGCACCATCAGCGTCAAGAACAGGACGGTGGCAGCGGCACCGGCGAGTTGGGGTGCGCCCAGCGAGTCGACCCGGTGCGGCCGGGGGATGGCCAGCGCCACGGCGACCGCTATCAGGGGGTACGCCGCCGCCAGCAAGCCCTCCGACAGGTTCGCGCTCCGGTAGAACCGGTTGGCGGCCCAGCCGCCGATCAGCGCGAGGAGTCCCCCGACGCCGATTCCCAGCGCCCACCACAGGTGACGTCCGGTGTGCTCCCAGGTCAGCGCCGCCAGCACGACGACCACCAGGGCCACAGCCGGGATCGCCACCGCGATGAGGCGATTCAGCGCGGGCCGATCGAACTGCGGCGATTCGTCGAGGACCGCGATCGCGTCGATGACGTCCTCGACAAGCGGCCGGTACCGCTCCGTCCTGCTCACCGACACCAGCGTCAGCAGTGACCCGTCGACGACTCCGGCGTCGTCCAGTGACTGGTCAACCGGCAGCGGCGGGGCCCCCGGGCGGGCGAACGTCCATGAACCCTGCGCGGAGAACTCGAAGCCGGCCAGCACGTCCGCCGGTGTGTCCTCGAGCAATTCGGCGAGCACCGCGACGGTGTCATCGACGTAGGTCTCGATCGGCGCCACCGAGGGCAGCACGACGTCCGTCATCCGCTTCCCGGTGAGGATGGTGACCCGGGTGGTTGCCGGCTTCGGCGGGGGTGCCGCGGCGGTCGCCGGGGCCGCGGCAGCGGCGCTGGCGGTCGACGCGGTCAACGACGTTCACTCCTGTCGAAATCGTCGGACAGTGCTGCGGCTAGTTCGATGATCTTACGCTGGTAGGGCGGGCTGAGCAGGGCGAATTGCACCTCCGCGCCTGCGGCGATGTGCTCGTCCCACGGCAGCACGATAACGCGGCCCGGGTGGACGTGCTGCTGGAACTGTCGCACCACGTCGCTGTCCGCGGTTGTGGAGTCTCCCGGCACGACGTGATTGATGACGACACATGCACGATCGAGCAGATCGCCGTAGCCGTTGTTGCGCAACCAGTCGAGCGCGACCGCGGCCTGCCGGACGCCATCGACTGAGGCGGTGGACAGAACGACCAACCCCGACGCCACCGCAAGCACGCCATGCGCCGCCGGGCTGAACAGGTCGGCTCCGCAGTCGGACACCACCAGGTTGTAATACCTGGGCACCATCCCGAGAGCGCGTTTCCACTCCTCGGCGCTCAATAACGGCCGCGTCCCGTTGTAGTCGGGGGCGGAGAGCACTTCGAGGCTGACGGCGTTCATGCTGGTGTGGGCGCGGACGTCGTTGTAGTGCGACAGCGCTCGATTCGCCACCAGGTCCGCGACGGTCGCGGCGGTCTGACGTCCGACCCGGTTCACGAGGTCTCCCGAAACGGGGTCCGCGTCGACAGCCAGGATCCTGTCGCCGCGTAACTGAGCGAACACTGAACCCAGCGCGGCCGTCACGGACGTCCGACCGGCGCCACCCTTGAGACCCAGCACTCCGATCTCGTACGAACCGTGAATGGGGCGGCGGATTCGGTTCTGGAGTTCGAGCTCGTATTTTTCGTCGCGCGACAGCCCGAGGTTGATCCGGGTCAGGATATGGACCCAGCGCCGCCAGCCCCGCCGCGACACCGGTCGCGCGGCTGGTTTGCCGGCCGTCGGCCTCGCCGCGGGTTCGGGCGTCGCGGCGGCCGGGGCGGACGCCGACGCGGCGGGTGCCGCTGGTTCGCCTCGCCCCCGCGTTTCCGGCGGTCCGCCGTTGGGTGGCGCGGTGGATGGGCGCAACGGAAGGGAGGGTCCGGGCGCGTTGCCCTTGGTGGATTGGGGTCCGGCACGGTGGCTGTTTTGCGACTTGGCGCGGCCGAGTTGCGGGTTGGGCCCTTCGGCCGGGTCTTGACGCGCATGCCGGGGCGGCTGTTTGGCGACCCGGTTGCGTTCCTTGGGCCCGCGTGGTTGAGGCCGTACCGGTAGGGGTGGCGCGGCGGTCAGGTCGGCCGGCATCGGCGGGTGCTCGGCTGGGGATTGCTCGGGCCAGTGGACGGGCATCGGCGGCGGTGCCTGCCCGTTGGGCTTCGGCGCGTCCGTCGGCATGGGCGGGGTCGGCGCCGGGATATCGGGGTCGTAGGCAGTGTCCGCACCGAGCCCGTCCGATGTGTCGGTGCCGGCGGGCGACTCGAAAAGCCGGTCATAGTCGACGGGAATGGGCGGTCGGGTCGCCGCCGCGGGTGGCGGGGCGGCCAAGTCGACCGGCATCGGCGGGTGTTCGGCTGCGGCGGCCGGCGGCGGCTCCACCGGCGAGCCGGCGGGCATGGGCGGCGCGCCGTGCCCGTTGGGCTGGGGTGTGTTGGGCGGCCCCGGCGGCGTCGGGGACGGACCGTCCACGTCGAAGTCCCCGTACCCGCCGGCGTCCTCGGCCGCATCAGCCTCGTCGGACGGCGGAAAGAGCCGGTCGTAGTCGGCCGCCATCAGAACCTCTCAGACACTCGCAGCCGCGAAAGCACGAGAAGAGGCGAGATCTCCCACGGGGTCGAACTCGCCCAGTCTCGTGCTTCGTCGTGGTTGCTGGCTTATGAGAACATTCCCGTGACGCCGGACTCGGTTTGGGCCATCGTCTGGCTGGCTTCCGTGATGCGGGCCGCCAAGTTTTTCAACGAGTCGTTCAGCTCCGCGGAGCTCTGGTCCCAGCGCTGCTGCACGGCCTGGTAGGCCTCCGAACCGCTACCGCCCCAGGCCGCGGCGAGCTTCTGCAGCGAGCTCTTGCCCTCGTCGAGCAGGCCCTGGGTGGCCGCCACGGCCCCCTGGATCTGGCTCGCGCCGCCTTCGATGCCCGCGAAATTCCATGACTGTTCGCTCATGTTGTTTGCTCCGTTCTGTCTATTTGGTGAGGGGTTGTCAGGGTCAGAAGTTCATTTGTGACGACAGCGAGCTGGCCTGCTCGTCGTCGGCCTTGGAGTACTCGATGCCGGCACCGTGGATGTTCTGCGAAATGTCGCTCAGTGCCTTGATCTGCGCCTGGCCGGCTTCGTGGAAGCGTGCCAACGCCTGCTGGGCCGCCGCGCCGGCCTGACCGCGCCAGTGGCCGGCCAACTCGCCGCCGGTCGACTCCACCTGTCCGATGACCTGCTGGAGCTCGCTCGAGATTCGGTCAAAGTTGCTGGCCTCCGCGCTGAGGGTAGCGGCGTCGGTTCTCATCTCTGCCATGTTCGCTACTTTCTGTGTTGCTCTTCCTCGCCAATTGATGGCAAGTCTTCCGGCCCGGGCGGCCGGGAAGTTTGTTTCGTACGGTGCCGTCACCAGTCGTCGTCGTGGTCGTCACCGTCGTCGTCGTGGTGTTCGGCGGTCAGCGTCGCGGGGGCCGCCAGGCTGGGTCGAGTGCTCCCGGATCCGGCTTGCGCGCCGTGGCCCATCGCGCCCATCGGGGCCGTGCCGCCCATCGCCGAGGACCCGGCGCCCGCTCCTGCCGCGGCGGGCGCCGTCGCCCCCGCCGTGGGCTTGTCGATCAATTGGCTCATCAGCGACGTGCGGGCCGAGGTACCGCCCGCTCCGGGCAGCGCTTCCGAATGCATCAGACCCAGCCCCGCTTTGGGGCCCGAGCCACCGGCCAAGGGGTGACTCGACAGGGGACTGGCACCGAGCAGGCCGACCTGGCCGGGTGCGCGGTCAGCGGCCCCGCCCGCGCCCGGCAGATTGCCGCCGGGACCGCCCATTCCGCCGGTCTGGCCGGCCAGTGACGTCATCTGTTGCAACGGCTGCATGAGCTGCTGCATCGGCCCACCCAGTTGCCCCAGTTGTCCCGTGTACTGCGGAACTTGTTGTGCGGGCGGAACGGTCGCGTCCGGCGTAGGGACATCGGGAGTGGGGACGTCCGGGGTGTCGGACGGAATGTCCTCCGCTACTTCCTCGGCGAGGGCGCGCAGCGTCCCTGCAGCCTTGTCGGCCGCCGTGCTCGAGAGCCGGGCCAACGCCTGGGCCGCCACGACCTCGCCCACCCCGGGTTGCACGATGGGTTTCACGGGGGGAAGCGGCTCGAATGTGGTGTTCGCCATCGTTTCGGCGAGGTAGACGTCCATAGAGACGGCGGCCTGATTCCACATGCGGACGAAGTAGTCGGTCTCGTTCAAACCGATCGGCACCATGTTGATGCCGAGGAAGTTGGTGGCCGTCAGCACGCCATGTGTGATGTGGTTGGTCGCAATCTCGGGCAGCGAAGGCGTCATCGCCAACGCCTTCGTGTAGGACGCGGCCTGGGCCATTGCCCGCATCCCCCGTTGCTGGGCGTGCTCGGCCGCTGTGTTCAGCCAGGCAACCATCGGTGTGGCCGCGGCGATCGCACGCTCGCTGCCGGGCCCCGTCCAGGCGGCTTTGAGGGCTACCAGGGCGGCGCCCAATTCCACGGCCTGAGCCTCCAACGCGGCTCCCAGCGCTTCCCACCCCGCGGCGGCCTGCAGCATCGGCGCTGGACCCGCTCCGGCCATCAACCGAGCGGTGTTCAGCTCCGGTGGCATTGCGTGCCACAACATGTCTACCGGTCTCCTTGTTTACGAAGTGTCGTTTGCGGTTATCTTCTGGTTGACTTTGGGGTCGCTAATTCATTCCGCTTTGCATTCGGGTTCGCGCCATCCCTAAATCAAGTGAACACAAACAAAAATCCATGTGAACGCATACCAATTCGGCTCATGGCGACAAGCAACAGGTGCTAGGCGCCCCGATTCGGTTGTCGCCCTTTGGTTCACGGCTTCTTTAGCAGGCGACGGGATAATCCTAACCGCCCTATGGTGCTGGTGGATGCACTTCTTCTGGCGGATCGATGTAGACCGCCTGGATGACCTCTTTCCCGTCTGGAGCGACCAAGAATGCTTGCCCCGGGGGGCGGCGTTTGACCTGAATTTCCCGCGACGGGAAATCCTGCTTGTCGCCCGAGAGGAACAAGGTCGGGGACCCGGCGCCGTAAGCTGCGCCGACGAACTTGTCCATAGTCGATTTGTATGCGTAGCTCATTTGGCAAGTGACAATGATGTGCAGCCCGATATCCGTGGCTGCGGGCAATAACGGCGCCAGCGGTCCCATCGGGGGCATGCCGCCGGCGGCGGCCACGATCATGTGCCAGTCGTCGACCAAGAGAACCACGTCGAATCCGGTCCACCACGAGCGTGCCCGCAGCTGGGCGGTGGTGAGATCGGCCGGCGGTAACCGCTTCTTCAGGTTGGTCGCCAACGCTTTGATGGCCTCGTCGAGCGTGGTGCTGTTGCGGTTGATCGCCCCCGCGTCAAGCAGATGGCTGTCCGGTACCGCGTCCAGCAGCCCGGAGCGGTAGTCGGCCAACATGAACCGCACTTGTTGTGGACTGTTGCGCGCGCAGATGGCCCGTGCGATTGCGTGCGCCGTCCGTGTCTTGCCTGACTTGGCCGCACCGAAGATCAACAGGTGCGGGGTCGTGTACATGTTGGCGTAGGCCACCGACAGGTCCGCTTCGCGCAAGCCGATCGGAATCGTCCAGCGCGTGCGGTAATCAGACTCCGGACCGGGAGGGTTCGGGTCGAGTTCGTGAAGGTAGATCCGCTCCGGCAACACCCGGACGCGGGGCGCCACGTCGGTGTGATGGGAAGCAATCTCGTTCACGGCCGCCGTCATCGCCTCGACCAGGTTGTCCGCGCTGTGCACGCCGTCCAACCTCGGCACGCCGATCATCAGATGGTGCTTTTCCACTGACATCGCGCGGCCCGGTCGATTCGCTGGGATCTCGCGCACCGTGCGGTCGATCTGGGTGTCATTGACGTCGCCGAGCCGGAACTCGATCTTGGTCCCCAGATAGTCGCGGACGCGTGACTTCAACTCCGTCCATCGCGGTGTGGTGATCACGGTGTGGACGCCGAACGACAAGCCCTGTGAAGCCAACTCCTGGACTGGAGCTTCTAGGTCGGGGAATTCGGCGACGAAAGCCGGCCACCCGTCGATGACCAAGAACACGTCGCCGAACGGGTCGTCCGCGACCGGCTGGTTAGGGTCTTCGCGCAGCTGCCGGTACATCGCGATGGAGCCCACCCGGTGTTCCTTGAAGGTGGCCTCGCGTTGGCGCAAAACGGCCTGCACCTCCGCCACCACCCGCATGACCCTGTCGGGCTCCGACCGGGTCGCCACCCCGCCGACATGGGGGAGGTCGTCCAGATAGATCAGGCCGCCGCCCCCGAGGTCGATGCAATAGAACTGAACCTGCCGCGGCGTGTGGGTGGCGGCGGCCGACATGATCATGGTTTGCAGCAGGGTCGACTTTCCCGTCTGCGGCGCGCCGCCGATGGCGATGTTGCCGCCGGCTCCAGAGACGTCGACGCCCCACACGCCCTGCAGGTGCCGGCGCGGCTCGTCCATGATGCCCAGGGCGAAGCGCAACGTGTGGCGCTGGTCATCGTGCGCGACAAGCTCGTTGAGCGGCGTCGGATCCTTCAGGGGCGGCAGCCACATCTTGTACGCCCGCGACTCCGTAGTGCTGAGTTGGTCCAGCACCACTTCGCTGAGCGCCCGTACCTTGGGTTCGACTGTCACGACGTCATCACCTCGTCGAGGACGGGCGCGGCGGTGAATTGGTGAATCCGCAGGTTCTTGGATCCGGCCTGCGGGCTGGCCCCGTTGCCGTCGCCGTCAGGCTCGTCCCGTTTCGGCGGAATGTAGGGAGCGCCGGTGTAGAGGGTGCTGAACTTGACCGGATCCTCCATACCCACCCGCAGAAAGCCGACGCCACTCTCTTTATTGGTGATGTACTGCGCCTCCGGGGTGCCGATCACCATCTTTGACTCGTGAGAGCTGGTGGTGCGCAACGCGATGCGGTATGTGAGGTTGGGCTCGAGCTTGTCGATGCGGGCCCCTCCGGTTTGCAGTGACTGGGTGGCCAGCAACAGGTGCACGCGCAACGAGCGGCCCACGCGGCAGATCCGGTCGAAGAGATTGATGAAGTCGGGGTGGCTCTGCAACAACTCGGCGAACTCGTCGACGACGACGAAAAGCGTTGGTAACGGGGCTAAATCGGCACCGCGTTCGCGATACTTCTCATATTCGGCCACACCGGACAGCGCACCGGTCGCACCCACCTGTATGCCGGCCTGTCGCAGCAGCGACTGGCGCCGGTCGAGTTCCCCGGTCAGCACCTCACCCATCCGGCTCACAAGCTCGGCTTCCTCGGCCATGTTGGTAATCACCGCGGCGGTGTGCGGGAGCTTCTCCATGCCCAGGAACGTCGACCCGCCTTTGAAGTCGGTGAGCAGGAGGTTGACCTGATCCGGATGGTGCATCGCCACGAGGGACAGGATCAGCGTGCGAAGGAATTCCGACTTCCCCGACCCGGTCGTCCCGATGAGCATGCCGTGCGGTCCGCCGCCGAATTCGGCGCCCTCTTTGATGTCGAGGTACATGATGTTGCCGGTCTTGAGCTCGTGACCGAACGGGATCTTGAGGCGATCGCGGTCCTTGTCGGTGTACATCCGCCAGCGCGCGGGCGTCACCTCCTCGACGCTGTGGGCTCCCACCAGTTGATGCCACTCTGTGGCGACCTTCTTCTGGGTGCCAATGTTCTTCTTGTCGATGATGGTGCCGGTGATGGACCAACCGGCCAGCTTGCGCGCGATGCGGGCGGCTTGCCGCGGGGACAGGCCATCGGTGCGCGCCGTCACCTGGCGGAACGACTGGCTGGGCAGGCGGTCGTCCGAGGTGCCGTCGTCGGCCACCCGGATGCGGTAGTTCGAACCACGGTGGTTGCCCAAAGTGATGACCGTGACGCCGGCCCTGCCGTCCGGCGGGAAGCCGGCCTTCCCGCCGGTCAGGTCCACCACGACGACGTACGGGCCGCCGGGCAGCGCATCGGGTGAGTGTGGGCCACGCGCAGCGAGATCGGACAGCCCGTCGGGTCGGGTGTAGATCATCCTTGCCGGGCCGGCGCTGTCGGTGTCGGTCGGATGCTGAAGGTGCGGTAGCCATTTCAGCCACGACCAGTCCGGATCGTCGGGTTCCTCGGTGAGCACCCGCAGTTGCAACAGGTCCGGGGGATGAAAGACGGCGAGATGGCACACCATCGCCGCCAGCAAGGCAGCCGACCCCCCCGGATCGCCGCCCACGGCGATCGTCGGAAAGGTGCGCAACTGCACGAGTTTCGGGCAGTCGTGGATCAGGCCATGGGTGCGCAAGAACTTGACCGCCCACATGTTGGCAACCGGTTCGAGGTATGGCTGCGGCGCCGCGGTGGGGCCGGCCAGCTCGCCTCCGGCGGACGGCTTCATGAGCCGGTCCACAGCCGGCTGGTCGCCGATTCCGATCCGCGTGGCGGCGTAGAAGTCGGCGTTGGCCGGGCGTGACCACTGACGCGGCGTACCGACGATGGACAGCAGATCGTCTGGATGGGGTGCGTGGAAGCTGAAGAACGCCACTTGCGCACTCGCCGAAGAGGTCACCCTGGGACGCAGTCCCGCCAGGTACCGAAGGTATTCCTTCCGGTCGGCATTGATTTCGGGCACCTTTTTCCCGCCACCGCCGCCACCGCCGGCCACCATGCTCAACGACATCATGATCATCATCAGCGGCATCATCAGCATGTACGGCGAGAGCGCCCGGGTGCCGGTGAGCACCATGATCGCGATCATGCCGAGCATGCAGACGCCCATGACGTACGGAAGCGCTTTTTGAATGCCCGACGGCGGGATGTCGACGCCGAGGTCTTCCGGTGGGGTGAGGCTGATTTCGCCGGGCGTCAGCCGAGGACCGCGGGCGACCGTAGGGGTGAACTTCTTGGTCGTCATGAGGCCGCTCCTGGGGCTGCGCCGGGCAATTTGCGGGGGCTGGGGTCAGTCGGCAGCGTGTCGTGCTCCAGCAGAGCCGCGTCTTTCGAGAGCACCGGCCCGTCCACGAGCAGGCGAACGATTTCCCACGGAGCGGTCTTGGGCGACGGGAGGCCGAGCGACGACGCGGTCTGCTGATCGGGCACGCCGTAGCGAACCCCTTGTGGGTCAACGTAATACAAAGACTCACCGTACCGAGGATCCGGTGACTGTAGCTGCACGAATTTCCCGCCATCTATGTAAACCGTTGCGGAGCCTTGAATCTGCTTGATCCCGGTGGTCATCGCTGACGCGGGTATGGGCAGATGGCGGCCGGTCAACACCGCGGTTCTCGGCGCCTGCTCACCGGGCTTGCGTTCCCACATCCAGCACAGCGTGGGGTCGTCCGGCCGCGAGACGATCTTGATCGGCTCGTCGGGCAAGGGCGAGTTGTACACCAACTCGGGGATGTTGACGATCAGGTTTGGAGGCAGCGACGGAGGAACCACCAGCCCGTACGATTGATTCGCGCGCAACGCAGCCGCCGTGTTGGCATTCACGGGCGCGACCCCGTCCTGCATCACGACGAAGTATCTCAGGCCGAGGGTCGTGTGCAGCTGTAGCACCGAACCGATCACCAGCTCATCGGGCAGGCCCAGGGTGTTCGGGGCACCCGCGTTGGGGACGGGAGGTAACTGCCAGGAGCCGGCATCGGGCAGCGCGTTGAACATAGCGGTGGAGAGGGGGCTGGGCTTGGCGGTGCCGCGGATGCCCACCGCGAACGTCATGGGGCGGTCGCTGAGGTTGGTGGCGTGCCGGCCCTTGGCGGTGATGACCCAGTCCTTGCCTTGATACGACGCCAACAGCGCCTCGCTGGGCAGGATCGGGTCGATCGCGGGATGCTCGATTACCACCGGCATCGCGATGATTCCGGTTTGCACTGTGGGATTGGCACTTTCGGCCCGCACAACGGTATCGCACAACGTCCAGGCCGAGGAGGAATCTGACGACACGGGGGTGGCATAGGGGGCGCCGGGGATCCCGATGGACTGGCCCTTCGGTAGGCGGTTCAGCTCGGCGGACTTGACCGTTGCGGGTTCGGCCGGGTTGCCAAGCACCAGCCGCGCCGAGGTCAGGTTGTAGACGGGATGGAGTTCGCTTCCGACCTTGAGGTAAAGCTGGTTCGTCCCGCGGTCCACGAACAGGTTGCCGTTACCCAGTTTGCCCTGCGGTTTGAAGTAGGCCATCGCCAACGCACCGACCACGATCAACACCGAGACGACGACGCCGAGCGACACCGACCGGCTGTAGAACTGCAGCGGGTCGTCGAACATGCGGGTGTCGCGCCGGACGATCGCGTGTTCTAGACGCCGGAGCAAAAAGCGCCAGCCACTGACTTGCACCTTGGTCGTAAGCCGGAAACTCGCCATACGTCACTCGACGAGGTTGAGGCGTCCGTGCACGGCCTCGATCGCCTCGGCCATGTCCTCGCCGTTGATCTCCCTTAGGCGATCCTCGTCGAGGCTCTCGAAATCGACCGCCCGGGTCAGGCGGATGTCACGGTATTGTTCCCCCGCCTCCACGAGCTGTCGCGCGTAGCGGCCGTTGCCGGCAATGTCGAGCGCAGGCTTGCCGCGTACCGTCCGCTGACTGAGCAGCTTGGCCGCCGCCAGCAGGTTGTCCTCGGCTTCCGCGCTCAGGGCGGAGTCGTTCCCGGCCGCAATGACTTTCGCGATTTCCAGGATCTCCTCCGGGGAGTAGGAGTCGAATTCGATACGGGTGGCGAACCGGGACCGCAACCCCTCGTTCGTCTCCAGTAGCCGGTCGATATCGGAGCTGTAACCGGCGATGATCACCGCCAGTCGGTCCCGGTCGTTCTCCATCCGGGCCAGGAGGGTGTCCAGCGCCTCCTGGCCGAACGGGTCCGTCCGTCCATCCCGTTCCTGTACGAGGGCATAGGCCTCGTCGATGAACAGCACGCCGCCCAGGGCGCGATCGATGGTCTTGGTGGTCTTCACCGCCGACTGCCCTTCGTATTCGGCGACGAAATCTTTCCGTGCCGTCTCGACGAGTTTCGGTTCCGGGATGACGCCCAGCCCCGCCAGGATGTTGGCCACCACCCGCGCGATCGTCGTCTTGCCCGTACCGGGCGGTCCGGTGAAGATCATGTGCTTGCTCGGCTGTGCCACCTTCATGCCACGGGCGGCCCGAACCCGCGCCATCTGCGTGGCGGCGCGGTACCGCTCGACTTGGTCCTTGACGCGGCTGAGCCCGATCTGCCGCTCCAGCTCGGCTTCCGCCTCGGCGAGCAGCTTCTCCCGTCCCGAGGTGTCGGCTACGACAGTGGACGCGTCCCAGGGGTCGGTGCGCGCGGCGATCTGTTCGGCGCTGGTGGTTTTCAACCGATACGACGGATCCTTGAGGGCAGCAGTGACTTTAGGCTCCGGGTGGGTGGTCTGCAGCCACTCCAGCAGCGCCACCGCGGCCTCTTCGTTTCCCTGTCCGCGGCGCGTCATCGCCAGATACCAGGCGATGGCGCGCGCACATGCCTCGCCGGCAGGCGACGCGTTAGCCTCCGTGAGCCGGCGCTCGGCTTCGGTAAACAGACCGAGGTTCGCCGCGGCGACCCCGTGCGCGACGCCGGCCGCGGCCGCCAGGAACGCGTCCGGCCATTTGCCGGCCCCGCGTACCTCTTCGATCACTTCCGTCCAACGTTGCGCCTCGCCGTAGACCACCGCCTTGACCCAGGACAGCAGGTGCTCGGCGCCGGTCGCCGGACTTGCCTCCAAGGCCTCCATGGCGTCGGCGTAATTGCCTTGGGCCGCTTCACTTACAGCGAAACCCAGGGTGATCGCCAGCGGCGAGTTGACCGGGTAAGTGATGTCGCCGTATAGGCCACCGATCGCGATCCGGGCGTTGACGGCGTTCATCGATATCTGGGCGGCCCCGGCCAGTTGTCCGAAATTCGTGCGCGAATACCAGGCGCGGAACAGTGTCACCCGATCGGTGTCACCGCAACGGATGCGGCCGATCCACGCATCGCAGGCCGACTCGTCGTAATTGGTGATCTCGGTGAACAGGTCCAGCGCCCGTGCCTCCGAGATGGGCAGCATGCCGACCGCACTCTCGAACAGGCCGGCCAGCTGAGCGCTCATTTGTCGGTTTCGTCATTCGTGTATCGGGCGGCGAAGACCTCTGCCTGTGCCATATCGGCCTGCTCGGCCGTCGGCAACGGATACACCGCGTCCATGAACTCTCGGATGACGTCGGTGTCGGCTATCCCGAGCTGGTCGAGGCTTTCCGTCACGGTTTGATCTTCCTGCAAGAACGTGCGTTGGCCTGCAAGCCCTTTTTGCCTGGCCAGGTCTGCAAGGACGAGAACCTCTTCTGCGAGTTCCGATTCGGTCATGTTGGTCACCTTCGGCGACAGGGTGACCCGCTGCGTCCTCCCGTCGATGAGCGCCGACACCGACACCGTATCGGGGGGATTGGTCACCGTGAAGAGCGCAAGACCTTCTTCTTCGTCTTCTTCTTCGTCCTCGGCCTCGGTCACCGAGGCGATGGCCGCCAGCTCCGTTTCGCTGTCATCGGGTTCTGTGGGTGCGTACTCATCGAACGCGTCGGCGGGCGTTTCCTCGAAGCCGTCTTCGGTGAAGGAAAAATCCAGGGCATCGGAGTGATGTAGGCCGTGATCGTCGGAGTCGGAATGGTGCGCGGAGAAGTCGAGGGCGGAGAGGTCATCATGGTCGTCGTGCTGGGGCATGAAGGTTCTTCTTTCTGGTTTCCGTACTGAATAGATAACGGCAGAATCAACCCCGGTACGAGGCTTCGGCGGCTCCGACGTGATCGAACCAGCTGCCCGCGGGGAGGAACTCGAGCAGCGCCTCCAAGGCGCGCTGCAGATTCTCCTGCGTGCCGGGAAGGAAACTTCCGTACAGCTCGCCGCCGACGCGACGGGGCAGCGACACCAGCCGGCCCAATGCCGAGTCGAGGACACCGGCGGCCACGTCGGTCTGCGTAGACGTGCCGCCTGGGTGGCGTTGGCCGGCGGTGATTTCCACCCAGCTGCTCGGGTTGGTGATGATCTCGGCGTAGATACGGGCCGACGGTGCCTCGAGGCCGTGTGCGGTCAACTGCGCCGCGGTGGTGCATTTGGCGAGTTCGTCGGCGAGGCCCGTCAGCGGTTCGACATTGGCGGGTTCGGCAGTGCCCAGAACCGTGGTCACCATGCCCGCCAGGCCCACCTGAGGAGCCACCAGCTGCAGCACCAACAGGTCGCCGTCTCGCGCCGCGATGACGTGACGTTCGTCCTTGCGGCACACCGCGAATCGCACCATGACACCGCCGACATCGCGCCGCCACCATCGGCCCTCCAGCGTCCGGTCGGGCCTGCTGAGGGTGTCGACCATCGCCGCCACTGTCGGGTGAGGCTCACCGTTTTGATCGAGCACCCCCTGCGCGGTGAGGTCATGCTGCACCTGGCTCCAGACCAGGTTGCGCAGGTCCTCTTGTGGGATGTTTTGCCGGATCCCAAGCGCGGTAGGGAAATCGACCAGGTGTAACCGGTCGGCGATGACCAACATCCCGTCGATGGTCACCTCCACGCCGACGACGTCATCGACGAGGCCGGCGCGACCGCCAGTGAGGGGACCGGACATGATTAGTTGTCGAGCATTTGGCTTTTGAGGTTGCCGCTCAACTCGCTGTCGACGCCCTTGTACGCCGCTTTGGCGCCGCGCAGTTTCGCGGCGAGTTCGTTGGCGGCGGCCGAAAGGTTTTGCCCGGCTGTGCGGCGCGCACCTTCGGCGCTGCTGAACGCACCGTTGGAGCATCCGCTGATAACACCGTGGGTCACCCACACCGCGACGGTGAGATTGGAGGTTGCACCGACTGCCTCCCCCGCGACGCTCTTCGCTGCATCCTGCTTGCCCGCCAGCGTCTCCAAGTAGTCCGGTGTGACATTCAATGCGGCCATTGATGTTTCTCCTGTTCTATCGCTATGGCGTTGGCTTGCATTGGTTTTGATGCGTCACGGACATCACAGGACGCGGCCGGGCCTGTCGGCCCCAGCCTCGGCACCGGCCTCCGCGACTTCTACGGGAGCTCGTTCGGCACCGGCTGCGCCCGAGGCGGCGCCGGCCTCGTCGGCGGCCTTCGCGGCGGGTGCGTCGCCGGCCGCCCCTTGGCCTCTTGCGGAGGCCGCGAGCTGCTGTGCCTGTCCCACTGTCTGGCTTACCTGGTTCACCGGCTGGGACAACGCCGACGAGGCTTGGGCCATCTGCGCCGTCTGCGCGGGGCTGGGTGGCGCGAACGCCGGTGCCGCCGGCGCCGTTTCACTCGGAGCTTGCGCCGCCGTGTCAGTCGAGCTTGTCGCGTGAGCTTCACTGGCGGCGTCCAGCAAAACGCGTTGCGCCGGCGAAGCGGACTCGCGGCCCAAGCTGGTGTTGGCCAACGATTGGATCGTCGGGGCGGCGGCGAAGGCCGACAGCCCGTCGGAAACGGCCGTGAAGCTGGAAAGCTGGGACGCGGTCTTCGCCGCCACCTCGCCCTTGATCTCGCCGAACGTGCCTGCCATCTCGGTTTGCGCCCTGCCGGCGAGCTCGCCATAGCTGATGGACAGCGCGTCGACCGAGTGGGAAATCGACATCGAATTGGACAGCGTGAACATCTCGAACGCGAAGACCGATGCGCATGCCCCGAAGGCGGCCACGATCTGGAACGCGCACGATATTTCCGGGCCGGTGATGGGGATCAGGTACAGGGCCATCGCAACGCCGAGGCACGCGGTAAGTACCAGGGTCGATACCGTTACGCACATGTGCGCCTGCTTGACCTTGCCGGCCTGATCGGCCACCAGGTTCTTCATCTGCTTGTCCAGTTCTTCCATCTGCTGCACAAGTGATCTCAGCGCGTCGTTCATGGCCTTATAGGCGTCGGCTGCCTCACCGGTCCAGCGCAGTTCGTCCGGATTGGCCGCTTCCAGATTGAGCTTGACGTTCTCGTACTTGTCTTTGGCGGTGCTGAATGCGGATCCCGTGTCCGGGGACGAGAGCCCATTAAGTAAGTCCACGAGGAAGATCGCCAACATAGCGCCGTCGATAATCGCCGTCGGCGTCGGCAGCACCTTTTTCCCGACTTTATCCAACGCGTCCTTGAGTCCGGTTTTCGTCTTGGCGAAGTATTCGACAGCCTTGCCCGCGGCGGCGGCGCCGCCCGCTGCCGCGCTGACCCAGTCTCCGCTGTAGGCGGCCCCGCCCGCGCCTTGAAGTCGTTGCACCACGGTCGCCAGAGAACTTCCACCTGCAAGCCAAGCCACGTCGATTTCCCTTCACGCTGGTTGCTCCCATGCTGGTCGTGCGCACGGTGAGTCGAGCGTAACAGCGCACCAACCCCCCTCGATGCACGAATTTTGTAATAAGCCAGCGGTTTCGAAGCGGTCGGCTGGTGCGGTCCGCGGCGAAGATTGCGGCACGGTTGCCGGGCGGTGAACGATTGGATCAGGCCAGTCCCACGGCCGCAGCGGATCTGGGCGACGAACGCCCGATCGTATCGGACACCACGTATCCGCGGTTCCTTGCGGCACTTGCCTGGCGGTCGTAATCGGGCCTTCGCTGGCTGCCGGAGGACCGCGCAGTGCAATCGCGAGATGGCCTGAGCCCCAGGCTGATTGGTTTACCCGAACGGGTTTGACGGTCCCAGCACGGCGACCACTTGGCATGCGAATCAACCTGGCACAAGAGAGGCGATGGCCCGTTCCTGCGTCCGCGTCGCAAGTGCGTCCGCTCGCACGCCGCTCCGTTTCGTGCGGGTGCCCCGGAAGCAACGAGCCACGGCCAGACACGGCCTACGGCTGCGTGTGGTCCGACGCCCGGGCCGACTCTGTCGCATCGGGTATTCCCGGCCTCAGCGACGCGGGTTGGACGCGCCACATGGCGGGCGATCATGAGGGCTGCGAAGCGCCGCAAAGTCGCGGCGAAATAAAGGGCGCGTCCGGCCTTAATGAATTTCGCCGATCAACCTTTCCAGCGCTGCGGCGGCGTCGTCGGTTAATGGGTCGCCCGCTTCGGCGCGGACAACATCCTCCTCGCGCACGCCGGCCGCCTGTGCTGTCTCCTGGGCGGACAGGTTGGCCTGCCGCCGCATCGCGTAGAGGCGCGGGGCCAATGGGGCATCCGCGGCGCCGGCGGCGAGTGTCATGAGTTCGTCGTAATGCCGGCGAACCCGGGCGAGCGCCTTGATCAGTTCAGGGGTCATCGTGCTGATGCGGGCCGCCCGGACCGCGATCGTCTCCAGCTGACGCAGATCGAACAGGATGGGCTCGACCCGCTCGGTGAACTCCGGATCGTGGACCGCCGGCAACGCGGCGATGGCCAGGCTGCAGCCGTCGACGGCGGCGACGACCGCCTGCGCGATCAGCGACTCCGCGCTCTCGGGTCCGGGGCCGGCGGCCGACCGCCCATCGGGAACGCTGTCCTGCCGAGGGGAGGCCGCGGGCATGGTGCCCTCCTGGCGGATCCGCGCGATCGTTCCCGTGGGCCACTGCAACACTTCCTCGAGCTTCGCGCGGGTCCGCTCGCGGGGCCAGCTGCGTCCCTTCTCGAAAGCGATGAGAGCGCCCGCGTTGATGATTCCGTCGGCCGCCAGGCTGCGCTGGCTGATGTCGAGTTCGCGGCGGCGGGCGGCGGCGGCGGCCCCGGCACGAACCAGGCCCGGGTCCATTTCGCTGGTCTGGGAGCCGGTGTGGCGCTCGTTCGACTCGCCGAGGCCTTGTCGCCCCAGTGTCTCCGATGGCCCGGTCATATCGATTCGACATTCCCCCCGCTGGACCGGCGAACTCCGCACGATCGTTTCCCTGTTCGCCGAGCCGACGGACTGTCGCCCGGCGCCGAGCCGCCTGCATCCCCGGTGATTCCTCGCTTGAGAACCGCGCGGCGGACTCTCCGTCCTGCCGATTCTAACCGTTGCACCCGGGCATTCCTATCGCAGATGCTACGTTTCTCGGCGGTCAGAACTGTGAAATGGTCCGCGGGCGGATCTCCGAGAAGCCGGCCCACGCTACGGTTGGGCGCGCAACGACGGCCGCCGCACGCGACGGCCGAGGGTGGGATATCTGCAGCCGGCCGCGCGGGTTCGACCTCTCCGACATTTTTACTCACCGGTCATGCGGTTGCCGCTTTCGAGTGCTTAACTACGCATGTATCAAATAAGGTAGGTCGCGCAGGAGTCACGTGTTCGAAGGCTTAACTGTGGCGTTGCAGCGCTTCGTGCGCTGCGGCCTGTGTTGCACGGCGGGCACTGCCGCGATGATTCGTGCCGGGACGGGAGAATGACCGCGCCCGAGCACGGCTTTTGGCAGGGGGCGTGCGCGCAGGATCCTGAGCGTTGGACGACGACGCCTGACGCCGAGGCCAAAGCGCTCTGTCGAAGGTGTCCACGCCGGTGGGCGTGCGCCCGGGAGGCGTGTGAGCTGCCTGGGGCCGAGGGCTTGTGGGCCGGTGTAGTGATTCCCGAAGGGGGGCGGGCCCGGACCTTCGCGTTGCGCCAGCTGCGCTCGCTTGCCGAGCTGCACGGGTATCCGGTGCGCGAACACAGCGCTTCGACGAGGTCGGCGTAACGGCGTGCCCGCTACGGTTGGCCCGGCGCGGCTCCACGTGCCCGCCGTCAGCTGAAGACCCAGTTCACGCACCGTATCGGCCGTCGCGTGGGCGACTCGCAGACACGCGCGGCTTCGGCGGCAGCGACATACCGAAGCGCCATCTGTGAGGGATCACTTCAGTTGCGGACAGAAAACTGTTGCATTGAAACGGTTAGCGCTATAGTTTGGTGAGTGTAATGCAGGACCCCGCTTTGCCAGAAGGGCGCGCGACATGACCGCAGCAGTTTCGTACAACATCCCGCTCGGCGCCTGCACGCAGGATCCCGACCGCTGGACCACCGCCCCCGACGCCGAGGCGATCGCCCTGTGCCGGGCCTGCCCGCGCCGCTGGATGTGCGCGCGGGATGCCGTGGAGTCGGCCGGCGCGGAAGGCTTGTGGGCCGGAGTGGTGATCCCCGAAGGCGGCCGCCCACGCGCGTTCGCGTTGCGCCAACTTCGGTCCCTGGCCGAGCGCAACGGATATCCGGTGCGCGAGACCGCGAAGTCGGCCTAGGCCCGGCCCATGGCCGCCGATTGTGAACCTTCGGCGACCGGTGGTCGCCGAAACCGCTGCGGCGCTTTCTCTTTGGGGCGACCGAGCAGGCGGCCGTCAAGCCGGCTCGAAGCGGAAGACGGCGAGCCGTCCCGCCAGTGCTTCGAATTCGTCGGCCGTTCCATCACGCACCATCCCGGACCGTTTGGCGAACGCCACTCCGACGGGGACTTTGGCGGGGAATTCCCGCAGCACCGGCCGGGCTTCTCCGGCGGAGAGTTCGACGATCCGGACTTCCTGTGACCGCAGGCCGCGGCTGAGAACGCCGGTGCCCGCCGCCCGGGCGTTCGCCGCCCAGTCGGCGCCGGGATAGCCCGCTACTACGTACATGTCGCCCTCGAATTCGAACGGCGTCATCGGGGTGCTGCGGGGCCGGCCCGACTTGCGGCCGGGCACCGTCAACACCATCGCCGGACCGGTGGGAATCCCGAGCCGTTGGACGGCCATCATCACCTTGTTCATGGGTTTGAGGTAGCGCGGCGGACGCGGCTGTGACATGTCGTTCTCCTTATTCATTTCGCGACGGCGAAGACGGCTCGGTGCTCGGCGACCCACTGGGCGAACGGCCGCGCCGGGCGCCCGAGGAGCTTCTCCACGTCGTGGGTGATGAGTGCCGGTGCATCGAGCGTCGCGGCCAGCATGGCGATGTAGGCATCGGCGAAGCCCGCGGTGAAGCCCAACGCGAGGAACCGCTCGCGCACCGCGCTGGTAGGAATCTCCCGATATTGCAGCGGGCGACCCAGCACGGCGCCGATGACCTCGACGAGCTCCACGTTGGTGAACGCCTGGGGACCGGTCAGCGGGATCCGCTGGCCGACAAGCTCATCGGTGAGCAACGCCCGCGCCGCGACCTCCGCGATGTCGGTCTCGACGATCGGTGCCGTCGATGCCGCGGCGTATGGCCCGGAAACCACATCGTCCGCGCGGATCTGCGCTGACCACATGCCGGCGAAGTTCGTCGCGAAGACGGTGGGCCGCAGGCTCACCCACGCCACGCCGGAGTCGACGGCGAGCTGTTCGACCTCCCTGTTGCGGTCCCCTCGGAAGCGGGACGGCTGGCGGGCGAAGTCGTCGTCGGCGTTGATCGCCGAGAGCGCCACCAGTTTGGTGACGCCGGCGCGCACGCACTGGGACACCACTGCTTCCAAGTCGGCGCCCAGCGCACGGGAGTTGAGGAACACCGCCGACGCGCCCGGCAGCGCCTCGGCCGCCGACCGTGCGAGTTCGACGCCGGGCGCAAGCCCGGCGGTCTCCGGCGTGCGGGTCACCGCCCGCACCGACGCTCCCGCGCCGGCGAGCGCGGCGACGAGAGGGCGCCCGACGTTGCCGGTCGCCCCGGTTACCACGATGGTCATGGCATGGCTCCTTTCGGAATTTTCTGTGCTGCTCCAAGGACGGGGCGAAAGGTGGAAAAGTTACCCGCGAGAACCCGTAACTTTTTGCCGCAGCAGATCGTCGAAGAGTCATGAACCAGTCGCAGTCAGCGGACGACCAGGTCGCCGAGGCCTGGCGTCGTCACCGCCCGTATCTGGTCAACCTCGCCTACCAGATGCTTGGGGACGTCGGTGACGCGGAAGACGTTGTGCAGGAAACCTTTCTGCGCCTCTCACGGACCGAGGTCGGCGAGGTCGAGGACGTCCGGGGCTGGCTGACGGTGGTCGCAAGTCGGCTCTGCCTCGACCAGGTGCGCTCGGCCCGCGCGCGTTACGAACGTCCGGGCGAGGTCCAAGAGCTGCCCGCGCCGCACCGCTGTGACCCGGCGGACCGGATCACCCTCGACGACGAGATCCGCTCCGCTTTGCTGGAGGTCTTGCGCAGGCTCAGCCCCGCGGAACGGGTCGCCTTCGTGCTGCACGACGTGTTCGGCGTCCCCTTCGACTCGATCTCGGAGACGGTGGGCCGCCCGGTCGGCACCTGCCGTCAGCTGGCACGGCGCGCGCGGGCCAAATTCCTTGCCGCGCAACCCAAAACCAACGCGATCGCGTCCGCCGAGCATCAGCTCGTCACCGACAAATTCATCACCGCGTGCGCCAACGGTGACCTCGCCGGGCTGGCCGCCGTGCTGGATCCGACGGTGTGGGGCGTGGGCACGATCCTGGCCGACCCGGCGCCGCCGCCACAGATCAACCACGGTCCGCAGGCGGTGGCCACCAACCTGCTGCGCTACCTGTGGCCGGACGTGACACTGGTCAGCGGCCCCGCCGGGGGGCCGGCCCTGTTGGCCTTCAGCGGCCGCCGCCTGTTCGCCGTCATCGTGCTCACCATCCGCGAGTCCCGTGTGGTCAAGATCGAGGCCATCGCCGACCCGTCGGCACGGGCGGGTCAGGTTGCCGAGCGGGCCTAGCCCCGCCGGTTCTCGGCGCGAGCCGCGAAGTACCCCGCGATCGTCGCGGTGACCTCGAGAAACTTCCGCCGCGTGGCCGCGGCCATCTCGTGGCTCACGTCGATAACACCGCCGGGCCGTAGGTGCGGGTCGAAGGGCACTTCGATCACCGGTCGGCCGTGATCGATGAACTCGCGCGCCAGCAACGCTCGGGTGCGCTTGTCGGCGTGGCCGTCCGAATCGTTGAGCACGACGATGCTGTTCTCCAGCAGGCTGTCGAAGCCCTGGTCGGCCAGCCACTCCATGGTCCTGGCGGCGGCGTTCGCGCCGTCCGCCCATGGCGAGGACACCACGATCAGCGCGTCCAAGTCGCGCAGCACCTCCTGGGTGACCGGCGCGTCCATGGTCGAGCCGCAGTCGATCACCGAGATCGCGAAATGGCGGTCCAGGCGCAACGCGGCCTCCCGGTAGATCGCGGGGTCGAGCACCCGGCGCGGGCCGGACGCCGGCTCGCCGCCGAGCACGTGCAGCCCGGCGGAATTGCGGCCCACCCGGGCAACCATGTCGCTGAAGGACTGCAGGTTCTTGTCCGCGGTGAGCTCCCAGAACGACCCGGTCGAACTCGGGTCGATGCGGCTGCTGAGCCGGCCGAAGGCGGTGTCGGCGTCGATCGCCACGACGTGGTCCTGCCTTCGGAGCTCGGCGAACAGGGATCCGACGCTGGCGGCCACCGACGTCTTCCCCACGCCGCCTTTGCCCAGGACGCCGACCTTGAAGTTGCCGAGCAGGCGGGTCCTGATGGCCGCCTCGAACTGGGCCTCCTGCTGTTGGGCCGGCGAGGGCCCCAGCTTGACCAGGCCAAAGGTCATCAGCCGGAGAAAGCGTCGCCAACCGCGGTCGGGTAGCACGTCGAATACCACCGTGGCGCGCGCCGACGGCGCTGCGGGGGCGGGCGCGGGCGCCTCCGCAGGAGGTGACATCACGGGCGGCCGCGGGGAAGCGACCGGGGGTGCGGGCTGTCGTGGCGGAGCGGGCGGGCGCGCGGGAGGTGCCGATGGGCGGGCCGGGGG
>NZ_LZJG01000031.1:0-1863 GCF_001667785.1 Mycobacterium sp. E3247
CAAGGGCGTGTTCGGCACCAAGGAACGGTCGGTGATCGGCGGCGCCAACGCCAAGGGCATCGCCGCCGTGGTCGCCCAGCAGTTCGAGCTGGCCCATCAGGTGCTCTCGCACGGCCTGGTGCCGATCATCGAGCCCGAGGTCACCATCTCGATCTCGGACAAAGCCGAGGCCGAGTCGATCCTGCGCGACGAGATCACCAAGCAACTCGAGAACGTGCCCGACGGGCAGCGCGTGATGCTCAAGCTGAGCCTGCCCAGCGAGGTCAACTTCTACCGTCCCCTGATCGAACACCCGAAGGTGATGCGGGTGGTCGCCCTCTCCGGGGGCTACTCGCGCGAGGAGGCCAACGAGCTGCTGGCGAAGAACGCGGGGTTGATCGCCAGCTTCAGTCGCGCCCTGACCGAGGGGCTGACGGTCGACCAGTCCGACGAACAGTTCAACGCCACGCTGGACAAGGCGATCCAGTCGATCTACGACGCCTCGGTCGCCGGCTGATTCAATACCGGTGCTGGGCCATGTGCGGCGGCCCGTCGCCGTCGCGTTCGTCCGACACCACCGCGGGCACCATCTCGCTCGTCACCAGCCCATCGTCGCGCGTCAATTCGTCTATCACGTCGAAGGTTTCGGCGATGTTGGCGGGCGTGTCCACGACGATGGTCACCACCGGAACGTCGCGGCGCAACGAGAGAAATTTGTCCCCGTGCGGTCGGTGGTCCCCGTGGTATCCCCAAATGCCCCGCAGCACCGTCGCGCCGTCGGGCGCTTCGCGCTGACGCAGCCGCCGCACGATGGCGCGGTGGATGGGCACCCCGTCGTGCAGGGCCGACTCGGAGGTGTAGATCGTCAACTTCTGGAATAGCGGCATACCGCGTTCGTCAACGCCCGGCAGGGCATGCGGCCGCTCCAAGAGTTCGCCGCCGCGTTTGCACAGGCGGACCCGCTCCAGCGTGAACATCGGGCCGCGGAGCAACCGTGCCAGCTCCGGCAGAACCCCCGCGATGCGCTCACCCGACCCGACGGCGAGGATCATCATCGGCACGTTGGCGTTCCGGCCGATGAAGCGCGCACGGTGCCGCCGCCCGTGGGTGACGCCGTCGACCCCGAGCAGCACCGACGCGCCGGCTATCCGGCGCCGATGTAGGAGGTCGCAGACGGCGACGTAGGCCGGGACCCCGTTGACGCGTTCCTTGCGCCCGACGTAGACGGTCAGCTTGACGGCTTCGCGCAATTCGTCCGGCAACCGCACCGGCCCGACATCCTCGCGCAGCAGCCGCGCCCGCTCCAACGTGACCAGGCCGCGCTGCTTCACGGCCAGCACCGGGTCGAGCAGGGCTTCGATTTTCGCCTTCGTGTCGACCGCGACGATGGCGACGGGCGGGTCCTCCGACAGCGTCAGCGACTCGTCGGTCCGCAGGTGGCGTCCGCTCCCGAAGCCGCCGATGCCGCGCAGGACCACGCCACAGGCGATGCGATGCCGCGCATAGAGGTCGAGCAGGACGTCGGAGACAAACCCTTCGCCGGTTCGCCGACGCTCGGCCAGATAGGTGGTGAGCTTCAGGCAGTCCTCGTCCATGGCGCTCCTAAAGTGTTGCCCTGCAGGAGTCTTCACGCGTCGCTGGCGACGTGGAACCCCTGCGCTGACGCCATCCTGTCACCCTGCGGTGATCATACGCGGTGCTGCAGATACCGGGCTCTGAATACGTTGTGGCCTTGGTCGACATGCCACCTACCCGGCGCGTGCGGAGCTTTGACGCCCGTGCGGACACCGTGACGCCGAATGAGCCTTAGCGTGCGCGCTTTTGGCGTATGGGACCGCGCTTCGCGGGTCGGCTGACAGTCAGTTTGCAGGGTAGACGCGGGAC
>NZ_LZJG01000032.1:0-7767 GCF_001667785.1 Mycobacterium sp. E3247
ACGCCGAGGTCCTTGGCGTCGAACGCGTGGGCACCGACGACTCCTTCTTCGAACTCGGCGGCGACAGCATCCTGGCGCTGCAGGTGGTGTCGCGGGCGCGGGCCGCCGGCCTGAGCTGCCGGCCCCGCGACGTCTTCGTCGAGCAGACCGTTGCCCGCCTGGCCAGCGTGGCCGCGATGACCGGCGGCCAAACCGAGGTGATCGACGAGGGTCTCGGTCCGGTGCAGGCCACCCCGATCATGCGGTGGTTGCACGGCGTGAACGGCCCGACCGACCAGTTCAACCAAACGATGCTGCTGCAGGCGCCCGCAGGGGTGACCGAGGCCGACGTGGCGATTGTGTTGCAGGCCTTGCTGGATCGGCACGCCATGCTGCGGCTGCGCGTCGAGGGCGACGGTGCCGACGGATGGGCGCTGTGGGTGCCCGAGGCGGGTTCCGTGGATGCGACCGGCTGCCTGCGGTCGGTGGATGTTCTCTCGGACGAGGCGCTGGCGGCGGCCCGGTCGCGGCTGGACCCCGCCGCCGGAACGATGCTGAGCGCGGTGTGGGCCGGCCCCACCGGTCAGCTGGCGTTGATCGTCCACCACCTCGCCGTCGACGGGGTGTCCTGGCGAGTCCTGTTGGAGGACTTGAACATCGCGTGGGCCCAGCACCGCGGCGGGCAGCCGGTGGCGCTGCCCGGAGGCGGGACGTCGTTCGCCCGCTGGGCGTCGCTGCTGGGCGAGCACGCGCGTCGCCCGGAAGTCATCGAGCAAGCCGGGGCCTGGAAGCGGATCGCGGCGACCCCGCCCGCACTGCCGGCGGTGCGCCCCGAGGCCGACACCTACGCCGCCGCCGGGCACCTGTCGGTGTCATTGGACGTCGAGGTCACCCGCACGCTCATCGGCGAGGCGCCGGCGGCGTTTCATGCCGGCGTGCAAGACATTCTGCTGATCGCCTTCGGGCTGGCGTGGACGGAGTTCCTGGGCGGCGAGGCCTCGATCGGCATCGACGTCGAAGGCCACGGCCGTCACGAGGAACTCGCGCCTGACGTGGACCTGTCGCGCACCGTCGGCTGGTTCACCACCAAATACCCGGTGTCCTTGACCGTGAGCGGGGCGTCCTGGGCCCAGGTGGTGGCCGGCGAGCCGGAGCTGGGAACGCTGATCAAGGAAGCCAAGGAACAGCTTCGCGCCGTGCCGCACCCGCTGACCTACGGTGCGCTGCGCTACCTCAACGGCGACGCGAAGATCGACGGGGCCGACCCGCCGATCGGGTTCAACTACCTCGGTCGCCTGGTCACGGGAACCGAGCTGCCCGATGAGCTGTGGCGGCTGCACCCGGAGAGCCTCTCGTTGAGCGGCGCCGCCGCGGCGATCCCGATGCCGTTGGCACACACTGTCGAACTCAACGCCGGCACCGTCGACACCGACGCCGGTCCGCAACTGCGCGCCAACTGGACGTGGGCGCCGTCGGCGCTCAACGAAGCGCAGATCGGCCGGTTGAGCCAATTGTGGTTCGACGCTTTGTCCGGCATCTGCGCGCACGTGCGGGCCGGTGGCGGCGGGCTCACACCCTCGGACATCGCGCCCGCCCGGCTGAGCCAACCGCAGATCGACGAGCTGCAACGGCGATACGACCTCGCCGACATCCTGCCGCTGACCCCGCTGCAGCAGGGTCTGCTCTTCCATTCGAGCACCGCGCACGGCAGCGACGACATGTATGCGGTGCAACTGGATTTCACGCTCACCGGCCCGCTGGACCCCGACCGCCTGCACGATGCGGTACACACGGTCATCAACCGGCATCCGCACCTGGCGGCCCGATTCTACGAACGGTTCGACGAACCGGTGCAGATCATCCCGGCCCGCCCGGCGGTGGCATGGCGGTACACCGACCTCGACACCGAGCGGCAGATCGAAGAGCTCTGCGCCGCCGAACGCGCCGCCGTCGGCGACCTGGCCGATCAGCCGCCCTTCCGGGTCGCGGTGATCCGCACCGGAGAGGACCGGCACCGGCTGGTGCTGACCAACCACCACATCGTGCTCGACGGGTGGTCGTTGCCCATCCTGCTGCGCGAAATCTTCACCAGCTACTACGGTGAACCGCTGCCCGCCGCCGCGCCCTACCGCAGCTTCGTCACCTGGCTGGCCGATCGCGACGTCGATGCCGCCCGCGCGGCCTGGGCTGAGGTGCTCGCCGACTTCGAGGCGCCGACGCTCGTCGGCCCGAAAGATCGCCTGGGCCAAGGGCGGCGCGGTGCGGCATCCTTCCGCGTGGCCGAGGAGACCACGAGTGCGGTCACCGAACTGGCACGCTCCTGCCAGACCACCGTCAGCACCGTCCTGCACGGCGCCTGGGCGTTGCTGCTGACCTCGCTGACCGGTCAGCACGACGTCGTCTTCGGCACCCCGCGGTCTCGCGTGGGCCAACTGGACGTGGCCGGCGCGGAATCGATGGTGGGGCTGTTGATCAACACCGTGCCGGTGCGCGCCAACATCGGCGCGACCACCACCGCCGCGGACCTCCTGCGTCAGCTGCAGGACACCAACAACGACACGCTTGAACATCAGCACCTGGCGCTCAACGACATTCATCGCATCACCGGCCACGAGCAGCTCTTCGACACCCTGTTCGTCTACGAGAACTACCCGATCGGCGACGGCATGCAGTTGGGCCCCGACGGGCTGGCGATCGCCGGATTCACCAACCGTGAATACAACCACTACCCACTGACGATGGAGGCGCTCCCGGGCCGTGAACTCGGCCTGCACGTCGAGTTCGACGCCGACGTGTTCGACACCGAAAGCGTCGAAGCGCTCGTCGAGAGGTTCCAGCGGGTGTTGGTGGCGATGACGTCCGATCCCGGACGGCGCCTGTCCGGGGTCCAGCTGCTCGGCCGCGACGAGCGCGACCTGGTGCTGGCGAAGCTGTCCGGCGCCGGTACGGCCGCGCCGGTGGGCGTGGCCCCGGAGTTGCTGGCGGCGGCCGTCGCGGCCGACCCGGACGCCGTCGCCGTGGTCGACGGCGAGCGGCGGCTGTCTTACCGTCAGCTCGACGAATGGTCGACCCGCCTGGCCCGCAAGCTGATCGACGCCGGCGTGGGTCCCGAGCTCGCCGTGGGCGTGGCGATGGATCGCTGCCTCGAGTTGGTGGTCGCGTGGTGGGCGGTGATCAAGGCCGGCGGCGTGCACGCGCCGGTGGATCTGGACCACCCGGTCGAGCGGATCACCACGGTACTCGAAGCGGCGGGCGCGGTCTCCGTATTGACCTGCGCCACCGATGAAGTGGCCGCGGCCGGACCGCGCCCGGTTATGCGGATCGATGGGCTGGACCTGTCGGGGGTCAGCGCGAACCCGATCACCGACGCCGATCGGCTGGCCCCACTGACGGCCCATGACGCCGCCTACGTGATCTTCACCTCGGGGTCGACCGGCGTCCCCAAAGGCGTGGTGGTGGGCCACGAGGGGCTGCTGGGATGGGCCGCCGCGCAACGCGAGTCGTGCGGGCTGAGCGCGGACACGCGGGTGCTGATGGTGGCCGCGCCGACCTTCGACGCGTCGGTCGGCGAGATGCTGTTGGCGGCGGTGTCGGGGGCGGCGCTGGTGGTGGCCCCTCCCGGGGTGTATGCGGGGGAGCCGCTGACCGCGTTGCTGCAAAGCCAACGCGTCAACGCGGCCTTCCTGACCCCGACGGTGCTGTCGTCGCTGGATCGTTCGCGGCTGCCCGAATTCGACAGATTGATGGTCGGCGGCGAGGCGTGTCCGGCGGAGTTGGTGGCCGCGTGGGCGCCGGGCCGGCGCATGTTCAACGTGTACGGCCCGACCGAAACCACCATCTGGGTCACCATGAGTGCACCCCTGCCGGCCGAGGGGCCGGTTCGGATCGGCACCCCGATCGCGGGCGTCTGCGCCATGGTGCTCGACGGCTGGCTGAACCCGGCGCCCATCGGGGTGGTGGGTGAGCTGTACGTGAGCGGGCCCGCGCTGGCGCACGGCTACATGGGGCGCGTGGACCTGACGGCGGAACGGTTCGTGGCCAACCCATTTGGCGGCGCCGGCTCGCGCATGTACCGCACCGGCGACCTGGTGCGCTGGACCCGCGACGGCACCCTGGATTTCGTGGGTCGCGCCGACAAGCAGATCAAACTGCGCGGCCAGCGCATCGAATTGGGTGAGATCGAGAACACGCTGCTGGCGTGCTCGCATGTCACCCAGGCCGCCGTCACCGTGCGTGACGGCGCCGCCGGCTCTCATCTGGTCGCCTACGTCACCCTCGACCACAACACCAACGCCGATCACGACGTGGAAGACGTCGAAGAGTGGCAACACCTCTACGACGACCTGTACGGCGCCGATCTTGGATCCGGATTCGGCATGGACTTCCGCGGCTGGAACAGCAGCTACACCGGCGAGCCGATCCCGCTCGACGAGATGATCGAATGGCGTGCCGCCACGGTGGATCGGATCATGGCCCTGCGGCCGCGGCGCGTCCTCGAGATCGGCGCCGGTTCGGGTTTGCTGCTGTCGCAGATCGCGCCGGAGTGCGATCAGTATGTCGCGACCGACTTCTCGCCCGTGGCCATCGAAAACCTGGCCCGCTCACTGGAGCAGTCGCAGTTCGGATGGCGGGACCGGGTCGAGTTGCTCACCCAGCCCGCCCACGTCACGGACCGGTTGCCGCGCGGCCATTTCGACACCGTCATCGTCAACTCGGTCGTCCAGTACTTCCCGAACGCGGGATATCTGGCCGAGGTCATCGACAACGCGATGGAGCTGCTGGCCCCCGGCGGGGCGCTGTTCATCGGTGACGTCCGTAACCACGCACTGCAGGGCGCGTTCCAGACCGGGATAGCCCTGTCCCGCAGCGCCGAAGCCGTCGACGCCGACGAGATCCGCAAGCGGGTCAGCCACGCCATGCTCGGTGAAACCGAATTGCTCCTGGCCCCGGACTTTTTCACCACCTGGGCCGTCAACCGCCCGTCGGCGGGCGGATTGGAAATCCAACTCAAACGCGGCTTGTCCGACAACGAGCTGAACAGGTACCGCTACGACGTCGTCATCCACAAGGCACCCGCGCCCGTGCGGTCGGTGGCCACCGCGCCCACCTGGTCGTGGGCCGACTGCGCGGGCCTCGATGGACTTCGTGACGACCTGGTGTCGCTGCGTCCTGCCGTCGTCCGCGTCACCGACATCCCCCAGGCCGGAGTGATCGCCGACGTCCGCGTCCAGAGTGCGCTCGCCGCGGGCTTATCCGTCGAGGACGCGCTCGCCCAAGCCAGTCCCGAGGTCGCCGTCACCGTCGCCGAAGAGCTGCATCGCGTAGGCGACTCCGCCGGCTATCATGTCGCCGTTACCTGGGGTGCCCAACCCGGCACTCTCAGTGCGGTTTTCGTCGACGCCGACCACCAGCCGGCCGCGGCCCTGACCGATCTGTACCTGCCCCCGGCGGGGGTGCGGCAGCGCACCAGCCACGCCAACGACCCTCGCACCAACACCAAGATCGGTGAGGTGCGCGAGCAGCTGAACGCGTGGTTGCCCGAGTACATGGTGCCGACACACATCGTGGCGCTCGAGGAATTCCCGATGACCTCCTCGGGCAAGCTCGATCGCAGGGCCCTGCCCGAACCGGAGTACCAGGACGTGGATCGCTACCGCGCCCCGTCCACTCCCGCCGAGGAGATCCTGGTCGGCATCTACGGACAGGTGCTGGGGCTGGAGCGGGTCGGCGTCGACGACTCGTTCTTCGACCTGGGCGGGGACTCGCTGTCGGCGATGCGCCTGATCGCCGCGGTCAACGCGAGCATGAACGCGAACCTCGGGGTGCGGACCGTCTTCGAGGCGCCCACCGTCGCCGAGTTGGTGCTTCTCGTCGGTGACGAAGCCAACCGGCCGGAGCCCCTGGTGGCGCGGGACCGCCCGGCGGTGATTCCGCTGTCGTTCGCCCAGACCCGGCTGTGGTTCATCGACCAGTTCCAGGGCCCCTCACCGATTTACAACGTCACCGTGGCGTTGCGATTGCGCGGGTACCTGAACGCGGACGCGCTCGGTGCGGCGCTGGCCGACGTCGTGGCCCGGCACGAAAGCCTGCGCACGGTGTTTGCGGCCGCCGACGGGATCCCGCAGCAGGTGGTGATTCCCGCCGAGCGGATCGGCTTCGCCTGCGAGGTCGTCGACGCCCGCGGGTGGCCGGAAGACCGGCTGCGTGAGCGCATGGCCGCGGCGGCCCGCTACACCTTCGATCTGGCGAGCGAAAGCCCGCTGCACACCGAGCTTTTCACCCTCGGCGACGACGCGCACATCCTGCTGGTCGCGGTGCACCACATCGCCGCCGACGGCTGGTCGATCACCCCGTTCGCGCGTGACCTCGGGGTGGCGTATGCCAGCCGGTGTGCGGGGCATGCCCCCGACTGGGCGCCGTTGGCGGTGCAGTACGTCGACTACACCCTATGGCAGCGCGCGCATCTCGGTGACGTCGATGATGCCGACAGCCGCATCTCGGCCCAGCTGAACTTCTGGGCCGACGCCCTGGCCGGGCTGCCGGAACGCCTGCAGCTGCCGACGGATCGGCCCTACCCGCAGGTCGCCGACCACCGCGGCGCCCGTCTGGCGGTCGACTGGCCGGCGGAGCTGCAGCAGCAGATTCGCCGGGCGGCGCGCGAGCACAACGCGACCAGCTTCATGGTGATCCAGGCCGCGTTCGCCGCGCTGCTCTCCAAGATCAGCGCGAGCGATGACGTGGCGGTGGGCTTCCCGATCGCCGGGCGAACCGAGCCGGCGCTCGACGAGTTGATCGGCTTCTTCGTCAACACCCTGGTGCTGCGGGTCGACCTGAAAGAGCTAGGCGGGGATCCCACGTTCGCCGAACTGCTGGCGCAGGTGCGACGGCGCAGCCTGGCCGCCTTCGAACACCAGGACGTGCCCTTCGAACTGCTGGTGGAACGGCTCAATCCGACCCGGAGCATGAGCCATCATCCGCTGATCCAGGTGTTGTTGGGCTGGGAGAACTTCCCCGGGGAGGTCACTGCCCCGGCGGGCGGATTGGCCCTGGGCGATCTGCAGGTCACGCCGATGCCCGTGCACACCGACACCGCTCGCATGGATTTGACGTTCTCCCTTGCCGAGCGCTTCACCGAGTCGGGGGCGCGCGCCGGCATTGTCGTGACGGCCGAATACCGCACCGACGTGTTCGATGCCCACACGGTCGAGCGATTGATCGAGCGGTTGCAGCGGCTGCTGACGGCGGTCACCGCCGAACCTGAGCGACGGCTGTCGTCGATCGACCTGCTCGATGCCGGTGAGCACGCCCGGCTGGAGAGGTGGGGCAACAGGGGAGTGCTGACCCGGCCGGCAATGCCGGTGACGGTTCCGGCGTTGTTCGCCGCGCAGGCGGCCCGCACCCCCGACGCGGTGGCCCTGGTCTGCGACGGCACATCCATGACGTACCGGGAGCTGGACGAGGCCGCCAACCGGCTGGCGCACCTGCTGATCGAGAACGGCGCCCGCCCGGGCGAACGGGTGGCGCTGCTGTTCTCGCGTTCGGCCGAGGCGATCGTGGCGATCCTGGCCGCGCTCAAGTCCGGGGCCGCCTACCTGCCGATCGACCCCGCGCTGCCGGCGGCCCGGATGGAGTTCATGCTCACCGACGCCGCGCCGATCGCCGCGGTCACCACGGCCGCCCTGGCCGACCGGCTGGACGGGTTCGACCTGGCGGTCGTCGACGTGAACCACCCCGACCTGGCCGGCCGGCACGGGCCGCAGCCATTCGTCGAGCACGAAGAAGGCCGTC
>NZ_LZJG01000033.1:0-3626 GCF_001667785.1 Mycobacterium sp. E3247
TCCGCGGAGCGCAGCGCCGGGGCACACCCGTACCTGACCACCCCCGAGCACACCGCTCAGGCGCGCGAGCTGATCGGTCATGGTTGTTCCCAACCGGCGCAGCGGTGGCCCTATTCCGCAGGCTCCATGTCCACGATCGGCGGGGCCTCGAGGGGGAGCAAGACGATGAATCGGGTGTCCCCGGGCTTGGACTCGACCCGCAGGTCCCCGCGATGTTTCTTGGCGACGATGTTGAAGGCCAGGTCCAGCCCCAGGCCGGTGCCCTCCCCGACCGGCTTGGTGGTGAAGAACGGTTCGAAGATGCGTTGGCGCACGTCCTCGGGCACGCCGGGCCCGGTGTCGCAGATCTCGACACGCGCCATCTTCTCGCCTTCGCGGCAGGTGCGGATGGTCAGCGTGCCGCCCGCGTCGCCCATCGCGGCGATCGCGTTGTCGATGATGTTGGTCCAGACTTGGTTGAGATCGCCCGGATAGCAAGGGATTTCGGGAAGAGTTCGGTCCAGCTCCTTGACCACCGTGATGCCGGCATCCCGGCCCAGCCGGTCGGCGAACATCACCAGCGTGCTGCGCAGCAGTTCGTGAATGTCGGCCACCTGGAAGGGGGCACGGTCCATCTGCGAATACTGTTTGGCGTCGGCGACCAGCGCCGAAATCCGCTTGCTCGCCTCCAGGATCTGGTTCAGCAGCAGCTCGCTCTCGACGGTGTACGTCAGCCACCGGATGGCTTTCTCGAGCGACGCCGACGCCCCGAGCTCCTCGGTGGCCGCGGCGATGCGCTCCAGCCAATCGGTGTCGATGCCCCCCTCGACGAAGGTGGGCGCGATGTCCCAGCCGCCCTCGATGCCGTGGCCGTCGAGCCATTCGCCGACGGCGTCTTCGCAGTCGGCGGTCTCGATGGCGGTCAGGTTCGCCGACGCCGCCTTGGCGACCTGGGCGGCGACCTCCTCCTGCAGGCGCACCAGCGCCCGCAGCGCCTCCGGGCTGACGGTCCCGTCGGCGAGCATCCCGAGTTTCTGGCGCATGCCGGCGACCCGCTGGCGCAGCTCCGAGGCCGCGCGGACGGTGGCCGCGGCGGGGTTGTTCAGCTGATGGGTCAGCCCGGCGGACAACTGGCCCAGCGCCAGCAGCTTCTCCCGGTTGTCGATGATCCGGCGGGTCCGTTCGAGTCCGACCGCCATCCCGTCGAGCAGGTGGACGGCCATCGGGAACTGGTCCTTCATGAACCGGGCGAACGCGGGCGCGTCGAGCACGAAGAACCGCGACGGCTTGGTGACGTACACCGTCGCGTCGTAGCTCTGGTGCTGGGGCTGACCGGTGAACGCCCGCCACGCGCCGCAATACACCCCGCGCTGCGAGGTCCGGTTGGTCTCGATGTCCTGGCCGCCCGACAGCTTCGACATCACCAGCTCGCCGTCTAGGAGGACGTAGAGGCAGGTCGCCGGTTCGCCCTCGACGCAGATCGGGCCCGGCGGGTAGTTCTCGATGTGGCCGTTGGCGCACAACACCGCCAGCTGCTCGTCGGTGAGCGCCTCGAACAGGAACAGGCTGCGCAGCTCGTCGGGCTCGCAAGGAACTTGCGCGGTCATGCCGTCACGATTCCGCCAGGTAGCGGTGCACCAGCATCACGGCCATCGATCCCTCGCCGACCGCGGCCGCGACGCGCTTGGCGGACTCGGCCCGCACGTCGCCGGTGGCGAACACCCCCGGCACGCTGGTCTCGAGGTGGTGGGGCGGGCGGTCCAGCGTCCAGCCGCACACGTTGCGCAGGTCCGGCCCGGTGAGGACGAAGCCGTGGCTGTCGCGGGCGAGCACCCCGTCCAGCCACTCGGTGCGCGGCGCGGCGCCGATGAAGATGAACATCCGCCCGCAGGTGACCTCCTGGGTTTCCCCGGTCTGGTTGTCGACCAGGGTGAGCCGCTCCAGGTGGTCGTCGCCGACGGCGCGGTGCACCTCCGTGCAGGTGCGCACGGTGATGTTGGGCCGCTGCTTGATCTGCTGAATCAGGTAGTAGGACATCGAGGCGTCCAGCGACGGGCCACGCACCACGATGGTCACCGACTTGGCCTCCCGGGACAGGTACATCGCGGCCTGGCCGGCGGAGTTGGCCCCGCCGACGACGTAGACCTCCTCGCCCGCGCATTCCGACGCGATCGAGACGGCCGCCCCGTAATAGACGCCGCGGCCGGTCAGGTCGCTGCAGCCCTCCGCCGGCAGCTGGCGGTAGGCGACGCCGGTGGCCAGGATGACCGCGTGGGCGTCGATCGAGCCGCCGTCGGCGAACCGCACCGTGCGCTTGGGGCCGTTGACCTCCAGCGCCGTGGCGGTGCGGGCGGTGATCAGCTCGGCCCCGAACTTCTCGGCCTGCCGCCGCGCCCGGTCGGCGAGCTGGCCGCCCGACACCCCGTCGGGGAAGCCGAGGTAGTTCTCGATCCGTGAGCTCTGGCCCGCCTGACCGCCCGTCGCCGTGCGTTCGATGAGCACCGTGCGCAGCCCCTCCGACGCCCCGTACACGGCGGCGGCCAGGCCGGCGGGCCCGCCGCCGACGACGATCAGGTCGTAGAACTCCTGCGACGGCGTGGTGGTCAGGCCCAGGGTGTCGGCCAGCTCCGCGTCGGTGGGTTCGACCAGGGTGTCGCCGCGTTCGGTGACGACGACGGGCAGCCGCAGGCCGTCCTCGCCGGCGGCCTTCAGCAGCCGCTGGCCGTCGGGGTCGTCGGCCATGAACCACGAGTAGTGCAGCCCGTTGCGGGCCAGGAAGTCGCGCACCCGCCAGGACCGCTCGGACCAGCGGTGGCCGATCACCTTGGTGTGCGGGATCGGGTGTTCCGGCGCCGCCCGCCAGGCGTCCAGCAGTCCGTCGATGACGGGATAGAACTTCTCCTGCGGCGGGTCCCACGGCTTGAGCAGGTAGTGGTCCAGGTCGACGACGTTGATCGCGTCGATGGCGGCGTGGGTGTCGGCGTAGGCGGTCAGCAGCACGCGGCGCGCGGCCGGGTAGAGGTCCATCGCCTGCTCGAGGAATTCGATGCCGCTCATCTGCGGCATCCGGTAGTCGGCGATCAGCACGGCGACCGTCTCGCCGCGCAGCTTGAGCTCCTTGAGCGTCTCCAGGGCGTCGGGTCCCGAGTCGGCCCGCACGATCCGATGCCGGTCACCGTATTGACGACGCAGATCACGGGCGACGGCGCGCGAGACCGAGGGATCGTCGTCGACAGTCAGCAGGACCGGCTTGCGAGGTTGAAGGGAGGAGGCTGCGGGGTTCGCGGGGCTCGTCATCGGGTTCAAGTATGCCCTCGTCAGGGCGTTGGCGGCAGGTCGAGGAGGCGGCTGGGCGGCCGACTCGATTTCGCCGTCCGCGATTTTGGTCAGGGGCCCTGACCAGGTATCGTGGGACAACGGTGCGTCATCCGCGCCGACTTTTTGCGTGCCCTGTCTTAGGAATTCCCTGGAATTTCCTGCCCTTGGCTCACGTTGCTAGTCGGGCGAATGCTGCGCCGGAATGGGCGCACATCAAGGATACGAAACCAAAGACGAGGATTGCTGAACAGATATGGCCAAGAAGGACGGTGCCATAGAGGTCGAGGGCCGCGTGGTCGAGCCCCTGCCCAATGCGATGTTCCGCATTG
>NZ_LZJG01000034.1:0-665 GCF_001667785.1 Mycobacterium sp. E3247
CGGTGCGCGAGGGCGATAATTGGATCCTCAACGGCGAGAAGTGGTACACCTCAGGGGCGTCCATTTCTCAGCTGGCATTGGTCATGGCGAAGACCGATCCCGACGCGCCGCGCCATCGCCAGTACACGACGTTTCTCGTCGAGTTGCCCAATCCTGGCTTCGAGATCATCCGCAACATTCCGGTTATGGGAGAGACCGACGTGCCGGCCTTCCACGGTGAGGTGACCATGGGTCACGCGGAAGTCCGCATCCGCGACCTAGTGGTCCCCGACGAGAACATTCTCGGCGGCCGTGGCGAGGGCTTTGCGATGGGGCAGCATCGGCTCGGATACGGCCGGCTCCGGCACGGGATGTGGAGCGTGGCCAAAGCTCAGGCAGCCTTGGATATGGCCACCGCACGTGCGTGCGAGCGTGTCACCTTCGGCAAGCGCGTCGCCGATCGGCAAGGCATCCAGTGGATGCTCGCCGATTGCGCCGAGAAGCTCTACATCACGCGACTGATGATCCTGCACCTGGCCTACAAAATGGAGCACGGGCACGACCTGCGCATCGAGAACTCGATGGCCAAAACCTATATCGCCAACATGCTGATCGAGGTGATCGACACGGCGTTGCAGATACACGGGTCCTTGGGCTACACCCACGACCTGCCGTTGGCGGCCTGG